>NZ_JAUMTJ010000020.1:0-144065 GCF_032654765.1 Bradyrhizobium sp. 33ap4
TACAGAAGCAAGTGCCCGGCGAGTGGATGACGCGAAAAGGGATTGACTAACCAAGGCCCGTTACAGAAGCCCGGATGGAGCGAAGCGCAATCCGGGATAATCTCTACGCGGAGAAACCGGCCCCGGATTTCGCTTCGCTCCATCCGGGCTACGCACCTCCTTGCGATTGACTCGCTCGCATCCCCACGATTGACTACGCTCCCCAGCGGGACGACCGCCAAGAAAAATCTCGGGAGGCAACCAATGACGCCGACGTTCAATCGCGCGCGCTCCATTCTGTCCGGATTGTTTCTCTCCGCCTGCATCGCATCATTAGCCCTTTTTGCTCAGCCAGCGCCCGCCAGGGCCAGTGACGTCCCGACGTTTGCGGTCGATGCGTTCTGGCCGAAGCAACTTCCCAACAACTGGATCCTCGGCCAGGTCGGCGGCATCACGGTGGATTGGCAGGGCCACATCTGGATGATCCACCGGCCGCGCTCGCTGACCGACGACGAGAAGGGCGCGAGCCTCAATCCGCCGCGCTCGAAATGCTGCGTCTCGGCGCCGCCGGTGCTCGAATTCGACGCTGACGGCAATCTACTGCGGTCCTGGGGCGGTCCGGGTGACGGCTATGAGTGGGTTGGCCGCGAGCACGGCATCGAGGTCGACGAGCGCGGCTTCGTCTGGATCGGCGGCAACGCCGACAATGACAATGCGATCCTCAAGTTCACCCTCGACGGCAAGTTCGTCTCGCAGATCGGCTCGATCGCACCGAGCAAGGGGTCGAACGACACCACCCAGCTCGGCAAGCCCGCCGAGACCGCGATCGACAAGGAGGCCAACGAGATCTACGTCGCCGACGGTTACGGCAACCGGCGCGTCATCGTGTTCGATGCCACCACCGGCGCCTACAAGCGGCACTGGGGCGCCTATGGCAACAAGCCCGATGATGCCAAGCAGCCGCCCTACGATCCGAAGGCGCAGGTCGCGCAGCAGTTCGGCAATCCCGTGCACTGCGTGAAGGTCGCCAATGACGGACTGGTCTATGTCTGCGACCGCATCAACAACCGCATCCAGGTGTTCAGGAAGGACGGCAGCTTCGTGAAGGAGTTCTTCTTCGAGAAGAGCACGCTCGGCAACGGCGCGGTGTGGGACATCGCGCTGTGGCCCGATCCCAAGCAGACCTACCTGCTCTCCGCCGACGGCGAGAACAACGAGATCCGCATCATCAGGCGTGACGACGGCGCGGTGGTCGGCAGCTTCGGCCGCAACGGCCGCAACGCCGGGCAATTCCACTGGGTGCACGCGCTCGCGGTCGACGCCAAGGGCAACGTCTATACCGCCGAGGTCGACACCGGAAAGCGAATCCAGAAATTCAAGCTGACCTCCGACGCGCTCAAGTAAGGGTTTCACCGGATGACGCTTCGACGCAGGCCCACCCCGCTTTAGGCGGATTGCCGCGCCCCCCGGGAAAGGGTAAGCGGGAACTTGAGCGACCGGCAAAAAGGCTCCGCAAGAGGGCTGTCCGGGCTTTAGACAGTGGAGGGAATTTCATGACAACGACGTTTGCGCGGCGCTGCGCCGCGCTTCTTGCTTGCGCCGCACTCGGCCTTTCAACTTCTGCGTTCGCGCAGGACAAGACCGTCAAGATCGGCGTGCTGAACGATATGTCGAGCCTCTATGCCGACATCGGCGGCCCGAACTCGGTGGTCGCGATCAAGATGGCTGTGGAGGATTCCGGCCTGCTCAAGAAGGGCTGGAAGATCGACGTCCTCAGTGGCGACCACCAGAACAAGCCCGACGTCGGCGTCAACATCGCTCGGCAATGGGTCGACAACGAGAAGGTCGATGCGATCGCCGACACGCCGAACTCCGGCGTGGCGCTTGCGGTCAACAATCTCGTCAAGGAAAAGAACATCGTCCTGCTGAATTCGGGCGCGGCGACCGCCGACCTCACCGGCAAGGCCTGCACGCCGAACACGATTTCATATACCTACGACACCTACATGCTGGCCAACGGCACCGGCAAGGCCCTGACGAAGGCCGGCGGCGACACCTGGTTCTTCCTGACGGCCGATTATGCATTCGGCCACGCGCTCGAGCGCGACACAACCGCGGTCGTCAACGCCAATGGCGGCAAGGTGCTCGGAAGCGTCAAGCATCCGATCAACACCGCCGATTTCTCCTCGTTCCTGCTGCAGGCACAATCGTCCAAGGCCAAGGTGGTCGGCCTCGCCAATGCCGGCGGCGACACCACCAACGCGATCAAGCAGGCGGCCGAATTCGGCATCGTTTCCGGCGGCCAAAAGCTCGCGGCGCTGCTGCTGTTCATCAACGACGTGCATTCGCTCGGGTTGAAGACCGCGCAAGGCCTGACGTTCACGGAATCCTTCTACTGGGACATGAACGACCAGACCCGCGCCTGGTCGAAGCGGTTCTCTGCTTTGGCCAGCAAGAACGCGATGCCGTCGATGACCCAGGCCGGCAACTACGCGATGGTGCTGCACTATCTCAAGGCGATGGAAGCGCTTGGCGGCAATCCGCATGACGGCGCCAAGGTCGTCGCCAAGATGAAGGAATTGCCGACCGACGATCCGCTGTTCGGCAAAGGCCCGCTGCGCGCCGACGGCCGGCGCCTGATTCCGGCCTATCTGTTCGAGGTGAAGAAGCCCGAAGAGTCCAAATACCCATGGGACTATTACAAGCTGATCGCCACGATCGCGCCGGAAGACGCCGCAAAGCCGCTTGAGGCCAGCGACTGTCCGCTGCTGAAGAAGTGACCGCGTAGCGGTCATTCCGGGGCGCGCAACGCGCGAACCTCAGATGCGCAATTGCGCATCGGGGAATCTCGAGATTCCGGGGTTCGATGCTGCGCATCGCCCCGGAATGACTTTTTGCACCTTCTTACTTCGCCGCCGACTTCGCCTTGACGGGCGGCGGCAGCGATGCCCATTCCCTGTCGGCGCGCGGGCCGCCGACGTCGCCGGTCAGGCCGACGAGCTGGCCCGGCTGCACGTCCAGCGTCTGCGTCCAGGTCTGGGTCTGGCACAGCAGCTTGAGCAGGCATCCCTTGAGCTTCAGCCGGTCGGACTTGTCGCGCCACAGCGAGACCGCATAGGACTTGCCGTCCTCGGCGTTGTAGATGTCGCCGTCGAACCTGCCCTCCGGCGTCAGCTTCAATCCGAGGATCAGCTGATGGCCGAGCAGCGCACGCGTCCGCTGGTCGGGGTCGGGATTGAAGCTGTCGCGGAGCGGCTGGCCGTGTGAATCGAGCGGATCCTTCATCCACACGATGAAGCCGCAGATGCGGTCACGCGCGGGGCCGCAGCGCTCGAGGCGAATGCGTGCGCGGCCGTCTTCGGTCAGCCAGGTGCCGCTGGGATCGACTGGGGCAATCGTCTCGGCGCGGCCGGTCGAGCTCATCAGCAAGGCAGCGACGAGGCTGCGCAGAAACATGCGAACCAGAAAGTTCATGGTAAAGGACCTTTCAGTGTCGGGATGGTTTGCGGACGCGCGCGGCGCGCGTCACATCAATTGCGCCACGAAGGCATCGGCACCCTTGTCGATGCCGGCGGTGGCCGCGGCGAGATCGCCGACGCTGGCCTTGATGTCGTAGGCATTGGGATATTGCTTGCTGACATAGGCGCCGAGCAGGCGCGAGGTCGAGCTGTCGAACATCTCGACGGCATAGATGACGGAGCCCGTCATCGTTCCCTCGCCGTCGCGCGCGGCCTGCACGCCGTTGTAGACCGCGCCCGCCAGATCGAAACGCGACAGCGTGCCGAGCACCGGCGTGTTGGCGACCGCGCCGGTCAGCGTCAGCCGCAGGCGGAACGTGTTCGGCCCGCGCGTGTTCACCAGCGTGAAGCGGCCGCGCAGCTTGTCGGCGAAGCGGGTCTGCATGTAGGCGGCGAGCGTCTGCTTGCCCTTCTCGGACATGTCGCCGAACTGATGATCCGCGCCGCGATAGATCACGACCGGATCGATCATCACCTTGTTGTAGCTGCGCCAGTCGACCGGCGGCGCACACGCCCCGAAGAATCGGACGTGTCCGGCGTCATGTAGGCCGACGATGCCACATCCGAATAGGCCACCGGCGTGACGGCGGCACATCCTCCGGCGAGGACGCAAAGCGCCATCGCTCCCAAACCGCGCACGGCGATCGAGCTCTCCATTCCAATCTCCTCATCCGACCCTAAAGCGGAAGAGCAGCTCGGCCGCAGCCGCGTCCGGGGCTAAAAAGTACGGCTGCGGCCGTCACTGCCGACCTGGCTCGCTGTCGCGGGGCGCCGCCAGACCTTGCCTCAGTGCGACTATAAAACCGACCAGTTGGTTTGTAAAGTTGCAATCGCGGGAGACGCGTCAGATAAATGCGGCGGTCGAAATGTCGTGTTGGCTGGCGAGGCGGCTTCGCGAATGGCGGCCGCGCGTTGTCACAAACCCGCGACATCTCGTGTGGTACGGCAGAAATCGCCGGGGGATTTCAGGGGCCCGGTGCCGATCCAACGCCGCCAAGCGATCCATATTCCGCTTGGGCGGCGTTGTGCTTTCGGCGGCGCCGGGAATTCAGCGGCGCTTGCGCGCCGATGCGGGCTTTGCCGCGCGCGCGCCGGCCGGAGGCGAAGATGCCGTGCGCGCCGCCGTCGTCTTGGCTGGCTTTACTGCTTCCGACGCGCCCTGCTCCATCGCGGTCCACTTGCTGTCGTCGAGCAAGCGCTCGAACAGGCGATCGCGCTCCGCCTCGGTCAGCGACAACATGCCGAACAACGAACTCAGCAGCAGCCCCCGCGCCGCCGCCCAGCGCAGCAGCGCGAGATCGGGATCGCTGGCCTCGGCCTTCATCAGCGCGACCTTCTTGATGTCGACATCGCGCGGCATCGCCATCAATTCGGGGTTCTCGTTCATCGCCGCCAGCAGTGCGAACGCCCCTGCCCTCGGCGTTGAGATCGCCTCCCGCAGCGTCGCGATCTGCGCCGACAGTTCGGGCTGGTCCGTGGTCCCGCGCACCTTTTCGATGTAGCGGTTCGAGAACTCCTCGAAATGCGCCATCTGCTGCTCGAGCAAGGCGCGCAGCACCGCTTCCTTGGTGCGGAACTGATGCATCACGCCGCCCTTGCTGAGACCGCTCTCGCGCGCAATCGCGTCCAGCGTCAGGCGCCCCGGACCATCGCGCGTCACGATGGTGATCGCGGCGTCGAGTGCGGCGTTGCGGGAGCGTTCCGAACGGGAAGGATTATCCATGGTGTACTCAGGAAGGAGTCGCTTGAGATCACAGTATCTCAGCGGCTTCGGTCAATCTCAAGCGCTGCGAGGCAGCGCGAACGGCGTCCCCGGAATGGCGGTGTCGCCCTCGGAAGACGCGTCAATCTCGGGAATCGGTCTTCGACCTATCCGATCGCTCACGCGCACAAGCGAACCTTTTGCAGCAGGCCATGAAGGAAGCCGTAGGCCATTCGGCCGACGACCCGTTCCCCTCGACCGCGTGCGCGTGCGACGGCCTGCGCGTCGGCATAACTCGCCGCGACGATCGTCCCGTGCCTGCCGCCATCGAGTTTCAGGTCGGTCAGGTAGACAAGGCCGCGCGACGTCAGCAGCGCCGCCTGCGCGGCGCTGAAGCGGGTCAATTCATCGCAGATAACAACGGCCTCGTCGGTCACCATGCTGCTCCTGGCAGCGCGCCCCGGAGCGAGGCGCGTCTTCATCCGGTATCAGCTCTTATACAAACCAACCGGATGGTTTGTAAATGGACAATATGACGCAATCCGCCCGGTGCGGCCGGACACATCATCGTGTCGGATCGGCGCGCTCGCATTCGTCCTCGAAGCATCAGCCAGCATTCGGAGCACGCGAGCGATGACACAGCAGAAACAGAAAGCGGAAACCGAAATCAGGGCGCTCATCGACGCCTGGACGGACGCCGTCCGCCGACGCGACTATCCCGGCATCTTCGCCCATCACGATCAGGACATCGTGATGTTCGACGTTCCGCCGCCATTGCAGTCACGCGGATTGGATGAATACCGGAAGACGTGGGACTTGTTCTTCAGGTATCACCGCCCATCCTACGCCTTCGATGTCGAGGAGATCGCGATCACGGCCGGCGATGATGTGGCCTTCGCGGTAGCGGTGATGCGGTGCGGCCCGCCTGATGCCGCGTTCCAGTTCAGGCTGACGATCGGCTTGCGCAAGGTCGACGGCGAGTGGCGCGTCACGCACGAGCACCATTCGGTGCCGGCGACGGAATAGAGCGTCTCGTGGTGGATCCGTCGGCGGCCCGCCCTACGCTCTCTTTGCCGCCATCGTGCGCCAGGCGATGGCGAGCGCGAGCAGCAGCAGCGCGCCGGCCAGATAGAACGGCGCGCCGGGCATCTTCACCGGCACGGTATCGCCGATGAAATACGCAAACGTCAGCGTGAACAGGAACGGGCCGATCAATTCCGACATGCTCTGCACGCTTGAAGTCGCGCCCTGCAACTGGCCCTGTTGATCGGCGGCGACGAGCTGCGTCGTCAGCGCCTGCGTCGCAGCGCCCGAGAGGCCCCACAGCGCCATCACGGGAATGCCGATCCAGAACAGCTGGCCGGTCGGCGCGGCGCCGAAGATCACGAAGCCCAAGGCGCCGCAGACGAGGCCGAGGAACAGCGCGTTGCGCTCGCCGAGGCGCTGCACGATCGGGCCGATCGCCGCGCCCTGCACGATCATGCCGCAGAGCCCGACCAGCGCCAGCGTCGCGCCGACGGTGCCGGTGTCCCAGCCATAGCGATAGGTGGCGTAGAGCACGAACACCGAGGGCAGCACGACATGCGCGAGCTGGCCGAAGAACGTCGCCAGCGACAGGCCGGCGAGCGTCCGGTTCGAGCGCAGGAAATGCAGCGCGCCGATCGGATTGGCGCTCTTCCATTTGAACGGCGCGCGCCGCTCCACGGGCAGCGATTCCGGCAGGATGAACAGGCCATACAGCCCGTTGACGAAGCTCAAACCCGCCGCCGCCCAGAACGGCAGCCGCGGATCGATCTCGCCAAGCAGGCCGCCCAGCGCCGGTCCGAGGATGAAGCCGGCGCCGAAGGCGACGCCAATCTTGCCGAACATCGCGGCGCGCTGCTCCGGCGCGGTGACGTCGGCGATATAGGCGAACACGGTCGAGATGCTCGACGAGGTGATGCCCGAGATCGCCCGCCCGATGAACAGCCAGATCAGGTTCGGCGCCAGCGCCATCAGCACATAGTCGGCGGCAAGGCCGAAATTCGACAGCAGCACCACCGGCCGGCGGCCGAAGCGATCGGACAGCGCGCCGAGGATCGGCGAGCAGACGAACTGCATCAAGGCCCAGATCGAGCCGAACACGCCGAAGATGCGCGCCGCATTTGCAGTGTCGTTGTTGACGAAGCCCTCGATCAGCTTGGGCAAGATCGGGATGATGATTCCGAGCGCGAGCATGTCGAGCAGCAACGTGATGAAGATGAAGATCACCGCGCCGCTGCGCGGTTGCGCTACAGCAACCGTGTCGCCCTCCGACCTTTCGCTCACGACGGGCGTTTGCGCTTGTGGGCGAACGGATTGGCCTTCTCGCGCAGCGTGATCCGGATCGGCGTGCCCGGCAGATCGAACGTCTCGCGCAGCGAGTTGATGAGGTAGCGCAGATAGGATCGCGGGATCGCGTCGGCGCGCGAGCAGAACAGCACGAAGCTCGGCGGGCGCGCCTTCACTTGCGTGATGTAGTTCAGCTTCAGCCTGCGGCCCGAGACCGCCGGCGGCGGGTTGGTCTGGATCGCCTGCTCGAACCAGCGATTGAGCGCCGAGGTCGGCAAGCGCCGGTTCCAGACCGCATAAGCCTCCTGGATCGCCGTCATCAGGCGGTCGATGCCTTCGCCCATCAGGCCGGAGACGGCGACGATCGGCGCGCCCTTGACCTGCGGCAGCCAGTGGTCGGCATCGGTGCGCAGTTGCGAGATCTGGTTGGGCTTGCGCTCGACCAGGTCCCATTTGTTGACCGCGAGCACGATGGCGCGGCCTTCGCGCTCGACCAGGTCGGCGATGCGCAGGTCCTGCTCCTCGAACTTGTTCTGCGCGTCCATCATCATCACGACGACTTCGGCAAAACGCACCGCGCGCAACGCGTCGGCGACCGAGAGCTTTTCCAGCTTCTCCTCGATCCGCGAGCGGCGGCGCAGGCCGGCGGTGTCGAACACCCGGAACTGGCGGCCCTGCCAGGTGATCTCGACCGCAATGGAATCGCGCGTGGTGCCGGCCTCGGGGCTGGTCAGCAGCCGCTCCTCGCCCAGCAGATGGTTGATCAGCGTCGACTTGCCGGCATTCGGCCGGCCGACGATGGCGACACGGATCGGGCGCTGCGCGGCCTCCTCCTCCGAGATGTCCTCATCGTCCTCAAGCTCGTCGTCTTCCTCCGGTGTCTCCGGCACCAGCGCGCTCAGCGCCTCGTGGAGGTCGCCCATGCCCTCGCCATGCTCGGCCGAGATCTGGACGGGATCGCCGAGCCCGAGCGCGTAGGATTCCATCGCGCCGATCTCGCCATGCTTGCCCTCGGCCTTGTTGGCGACCAGCACCACCGGCTTGTTGGCCTTTCGCGCGAAGTCGGCGAAGGCACGGTCGGTCGGCGTCAGGCCGACGCGGGCGTCGATCACGAACATCAGGGCGTCGGCGAGTTCGATCGCGGTTTCGGTCTGCTCCTGCATCCGCGCCGTCAGCGAACCCTTGGCGCCTTCGTCCAGACCTGCGGTGTCGATGATGGTGAAGTCGAGGTCGTAGAGCCTGGCCTGGCCCTCGCGACGGTCACGCGTCACGCCGGGCTCGTCGTCGACCAGCGCGAGCTTCTGGCCGACCAGCCGGTTGAACAGCGTCGACTTTCCGACATTGGGCCGGCCGATAATGGCGATGGTGAAAGACATGGATCATCCAGGCGCCGCGTTGCGGCGCGCGTCAATGAATTGAACTAGGAGCCTAAAGCGCGATGAGATCGGATTGAATCGTCATCGCGCCTTAGATTCTTGTTTTAGCATGATCTTTTCGGAAAACCGCTTCGCACTTTTCCGGATCATGCTCTACCGGCTAAATCCGCCGCTCGGTAGCGGTGCGGGGAAGGCGCCGCCGGATTGTTGCGTGGTCTGGGTCTGCTGGGCCGGCGCCGCGGGCTGTGCCTGCTGGTCGTCGGCGGGCGGCGCGGTGGTGCGGCGGCGGACGATCTTCTTCGGCTTCGGCTCCGGCGGCAGCGCGGCGGGCGCGCCCTCCTCGGCTGCGGCATCGGGAGCAGCCGCCTGATCCGCGGCCGGCGCCGCCCTGCCCTTGGCGTGCTTCTTCGCGCCCTTCGGCGGCTCGGGCGGCGGGGCCGGCTGGGCGGCAGCGGCTGCCGCGGCGTTCTGCTGATCGAGCTGTTCCTGCTGCGAGCCCTTGTACAATTCCTTCGGCACACCCTGCTCGAGGCCGGGCACGCCTTCGGGGAAGACCGGCTTGCGGTCGCCGGCCAGCTTCTTCTTGGTGTCAAGGAAGTCGAGCAGGTCGCTCGGATCGAAATTGGACATGCCGCCACCGCCGCACCCTGCCAGCACGCTGCAAAGCGCTGTCAGAACTGCGGCTGCGATCAGGCGTTGCGAGCGGCGCATGGTCGATCTCTCACTCAAACTCGGGTTTCGCGCCAAGTCAGCTCTTCGCGACCGGCGGCAACAAGGCCTGCAGCGCTTCGGCACGCGAGCGCAGGCTCGGCGGCGTCTCACCGTCATTGGCAATCTGGTCGAGCCACTGCCGCGCGGCGGTGGCATCGTTGGCGCGCCAGGCCGACAGCGCCAGCAGCTCGCGGGCGGAGTGACGGAACGTCGAGTCCTTCGCCGTTGCCGTGGCCTCGAGCCGTTGCAGCATGTTCGGATAGGTGGTGGTTTCCATCGCGAGCTGCGCGGCGCGGATCCGCGCCAGGTCCTGCTCGGGACCGCCGACGCTGCGGTCGGCTGCGATCTCGTCATAGAGCTTCGCGGCAGCCGGCTGATCGCGGGTCGCGACCTCGGCGGCCATGCGCAGCCGCGCCAGATTGCGGTAGCCGGACGGTGCCTTGGTGATGAGAGCGGCGAACGCAGCCTCGGCCTCGGCGTGCTTGTTCTGATCGGACAATTCGACGGCACGGTCGAACGCCGCACCGGCCTCGGCGGCCTTCTTGGCCTCAAGATACTGGTAGCCGCGCCAGCCACCGACGCCCGCAACGATCAGGATCGCCAGGGCGATGATAAAGAGCGAGTACTTGTCCCACAGCTTCTTGAGCTGATCGCGACGGACTTCCTCGTCGACTTCGTCAAATAATTCAGACACTTAAGGCTATCCCATCCCCTCGGGACCGCTGCTATCGGTGGGGCCCAGCCCTACCCGATCCCCACATCGCGGCGGCGTTACCCTAATGGTGTGGCGGAGGCAAGGCAAAGCGAGGCGGATCAAAGCGTTAACGGGGGACGTTTGCGACTTGCCGCAACAGGCCCCCAGCCCGCGCTGCACGTGCCGACCTAAGAGCGAGCTTCGCTCGTCTCGACCCCCGCAAGCGGGAGAGGTCGACCGAATTCGCGGATGGTACGTCCACGCCTCGCTAGGTGCCTATCGCGGACAGGCTCTCCCTGATCTGGCGCTTGATCACCTTGCCGTTGGCGTTGCGCGGCAGCGGCTCTGATGTCAGCGCCATGGTCTCCGGCACCTTGTAGTCGGAGAGCCGCTCGGCGCACCAGGCGCGCAGGCTCTCTGCATTCACGTCCGTGCGGGTCACGATCACGGCGTGCACGCGCTCGCCGAGCACCGGGCACGGCTTGGCGATGATCGCGCTCTCGACCACGGCGGGATGGCCGGCCAGGACAGACTCGACCTCGGCGGAATAGATCTTCAGGCCGCCGCGGTTGATCATGTCCTTCTGGCGATCGAACACACGGACGAAGTTTGCCGCGTCGATCGAGCCGAGATCGCCGGAATGCCAGAAGCCGGCCGTAAAACTCTCCGCTGTCGCCTTCGGATTGTTCCAGTAACCCTTGATGACCGAGGCGCTGCGGATCCAGAGCTCGCCGATCTCGCCGCGCGGCAGTTCGCGGCCGTCAGCGCCCATCACGATGATCTCGGCACCGGGGCACGGCAAACCGACGCTGTCGATATGGGCGGCGGTCAGTTCGCCCGGCATCAGCGTCGAGGGCGACGTGGTCTCGGTCGCGCCGTAGCAATTCGCAAGCTTCAGCCCGGGAATCTTGGCGTCGAGTTTTTCGATGGTTGCGACCGGCATCGGCGCGCCGCCGAAGCCGCCGATCCGCCAGCTCGACAGATCGTAGCTGTCGAAATCCGGCTGCATCAGGCAGAGATTGTACATCGCCGGCACCATCACCGTGTAGCTGACGCGCTCGCGCGCCGCGACCTTCAGATATTCCGAGGCCTTGAACTCCGGCATAATGATCAGCGCGCCGGCGCAGCGTGCCATGGTGGTGATGTTGGCGACCGCGCCGGTAACATGCGCGAGCGGCACCGCGGCGATCGAGCGATCCGACTTGGTCAGCTTCAGGCACGACACGAACACCATCGAGGAGTGGATGATGTTGCAATGGGCGAGCATGGCGCCCTTGGGCCGGCCCGTGGTGCCCGATGTGTAGAGGATCATCGCGGTGTCCTCTTCCCTCACCTGTGCCGGCGCCCGGGCCGCAACGTTGTCGACGAGACCGGCGAATTGCGACGCGCCGTCGTCGCTGACCGAGATGCGATGCTTGAGGCCGGGAACATCGGCCGCATCAGGGATGCGGTCGGCGAGCGTGGCCTCATGGACCAGAAGCGTCGCGCCGCAATCGTTCAGCACATAGGCGATCTCGGGCTTCTGCTGGCGCGTCGAGAGCAGCACCGTGACCAACCCGGCATGCGCGGCGGCGAACATCGTCAGCACGAATTCGATGCGGTTGCCGAGCAGGATCGCGACGCGGTCGCCGGGCGCAAGGCCGAGTCTTGCAAAGCCCGCCGCGACCTTGGCCGATTTCTCCGCGACCTCGCGCCAGCTCAGGCGCGTCGCGCCGCAGACCAGCGCCTCGCCGTCGCCGTTCTGCGCAACGGCGTCCGCGATCATCGCCCAAAGGCTGCCGGGCCGCTCCGGGAAAGCCGGCACGACGCGGTCGCCGAACCGCGGCTCGAGCCGCATCGGCGGAATTGCGTGCTGCGACCAGTCCATGCGCGCCCGGTCAGCTCTTCTTCATGCCGTAGACGTGCTCCGGCCCCGGGAAGGCGCGGCTCTTCACGTCGCGCGCATAGCCGGCGATCGCCTCCTCGATCATCGGCCCGAGATTGCCGTAGCGGCGCACGAATTTCGGCGCCCGCGGCGACAGGCCGAGCATGTCCTCCAGCACCAGCACCTGGCCGTCGCAGGCAGCGCTGGCGCCGATGCCGATGGTCGGCACCGCGATCGACTGCGTGATCTTGCGCGCCAGCGGCTCGGCGACCGCCTCGACCACGATCGAGAACGCGCCCGCCTCCGCGATCGCCCTGGCGTCGTTCTCGATCGGCGCCCAGTTCTCTTCCTCGCGGCCCTGCGCGCGGAACGAGCCAAGCGTGTTGATCGACTGCGGCGTCAGACCGATATGGCCCATCACCGGAATGCCGCGCTCGGACAGGAACGCCACCGTCTCCGCCATCCGCGCGCCGCCCTCGAGCTTGACCGCGCCGCACAGCGTCTCCTTCATGATCCGCACCGCGGATTGAAACGCCTGCTCCTTCGAACCCTCATAGGAGCCGAACGGCATGTCCACCACGACGAGCGCAGCTTGCGAGCCGCGCATCACCGCGCGGCCTTGCAGGATCATCATGTCGAGCGTGACCGGCACGGTGGTCTCGAAGCCATGCATGACGTTGCCGAGGGAATCGCCGACCAGGATGGCGTCGCAATGACGGTCGACCAGCGCCGCGGTGTGCGCATGATAGGACGTCAGCATCACGATCGGCTCGCCGTTCTTGCGGGCGCGGAGATCGGGCGCGGTCTTGCGCTTGATGGCGGATTGAACAGACATAGTCAGGCTCCCATGACAGGCACGCCGATCACGACCGGGTGGAACGCAAACGCCAGCGCCAGATAGACGATGACACCGACCGCGATCGCGATCAGGTCGTTGGTTGGGCCGCCCACCGGAATCGGCGGCGCGCCAGCATCCGTGCGGCGCTTCAGCGAGATGCGGTCATAGACCGCCCAGCCGAGAAACGAGCCGAACAGGATGATCGAGCCGAGGTCGCCGTTGGCGAGCAGATGCGCGAACGCCCACAGCTTCACGCCGGCGAGCATCGGATGCTTCAGCGTGGTGTAGATGCGGCCGCGGATATAGGAGGCGACGACGAGGATGACGGCGGGCAGCATCAGCGCGACCGTGATGTGCTTGAGCGCCGTCGGCGGGGTCCAGACGTCGATCCATCCGCTCGCGCGATAATGCGCAAAGCCCCAGATGATCAGCACGAGCCCGGCCGCGGAGGCGAGCGAATAGGCGATCTTGTAGCCGCCCTCGCCCATCGCCTTGATCAGGCCGGCGCGCATCTCGCGCAGGCTTGACAGCACATGGACGCCGAGGAACAGCACGAGACCCAGGATCATGACGAGCAGTCCCACGATGTTCCTCCCCTGATCGAACTAATGCCTTCGCGTATCACCTTCGCCGGGCGGGTGGCAATGCGTCACGCCACGACTCCGTCATTCCGGGATGGCCCGCAGGGCCGGACCCGGAATCTCGAGGTTGCCGGGCGCGCAAGCCAATCCCGGGATTCCGGGTTCGCGCTTCCAGCGCGCCCCGGAATGACGTGTCTCACGGCTTGCCGGCCGATTTGGCCAGCTCCCGGTTGTCGACATAGCGGATCATGATCGGCCGGCCGGCCAGCGCGCCGCCCAATCCGCCGGTGAATTTCAGCGGCAGGCAGGCATCCAGCGAGGCGTTGATCGCATTGAGGTAGGTGGTGCGGGTGTCGGCCGGGATGCCCCGCGTCGAAAACGTCAGGCGCGGCGCGCCGATCATCTCGCCCGATCGTTTGAAGCTGAATCGCACCGACATCTGCATGCCCGCGCGCGCGTCGTCCGGCGGTGGCGGCGCCCAGCAGGCGCGCAGCGCGGCGAACAGATCGCCGATGGTATTGAGATCATGATCCGGCTTGCGGTACTTCTCGGCCTGATCCTGCGGTGGCACGGTCAGGATCGTGAGCTGGAGATTTTCGCCGTACGGATAATCCATCTCGGGCAGGCATGGCCCGTGGTTGAACACGCTGCAATAGGACGGGATGCAAGGCCCTTCGTCGAGCACGCTGCAAGGCGTGTGTGCGAAGGGCGCCGGGTTGGTTTGTTGCCGCTGCTGCGCAGAGGCCGCGCTCGCGAGCGCAAAGGCCGGCACGGCAAAAGCGAGGCAGATGGCGACGCGTCGGAGCATGCAGATGGACCCGGATTGCGCTTTCGGGGAAAATGGTGCCGCGGCCGAAGCGCATCAAGCGGGGCCGTGTTCAATTCCTTGCGCTTGGCATACTGAAACCTAGGTTCGGCCGGTGCGTGCCCCCTTGATGCCGGCGAGGATGAGATCGATGCCGGCGAGATAGTCGACACGGTCGTCGCGGTCCCGCATCGCGCCGGCCACGCTACGTGCAAACGGGTAGTCGCTTGCGTCGAGCGCGGACCAGTCGGTCGCCACCGCATCCAGGAAGCTCGATCGGTCCAGGCCATGCGTCCGCGCGAACTGCGCGTTGGCTGCGTTCTGGCCGCCGACGCCAAGGATGTAGTTCAGCAGGACCGAGACGATCGTCCACTGCGTGTCGGCAGCCACGCCAAGCGCGCGAACCTGCTGGCCGATGCATTCCAGAACGCGCACGGTCGGCAACTGCCCGGCAGCACGGATCAGCGCTGTCCCGACCCACGCATGCGCCTCCATCGCATCGAACATGCCGAGCGCAAGGGCGCGAATGGTGGCCTTCGGCGATCCGCCGACCGCGTGCGCATCCACCACGCGCGAGACAATGGCGTCGCAGGCGGCGACCAGCAGATCACTCTTGTTGGCGATATGCCAGTAGATCGCGCCGGGACCGGTCGCGAGCCGTTCGGACAGGGCGCGGAACGTCAGCCCCTCCTCGCCGCTCTCGTCCAGGAGTTCGATCGAAGCCTCGATGATGCGATCCCGCGAGAGCGAGTCCTCGCGTCGCTGGCCGCTGCGCGCCTTCTTGACCATGCCGCACCTTGACATATCTGGAACGGCATTCCAAGTTTATGGAACGGCGTTCCATAACTCCGCCGTGCCGGAAGGACTCCGCATGAAATCTCCCGTCACGATCGTCGGTGCCGGCCTCGGCGGCCTGACGCTTGCCCGCGTCCTCCACGTCCACGGGATCGCAGCAATCGTCTACGAAGCGGAAGCCTCCGCAGAGGCACGAACGCAGGGCGGCATGCTCGATATCCATGAGCACAACGGCCAACGCGCGCTGAAGGCCGCGGGCCTCTTTGAGGAGTTCCGCGAGTTGATCCACCCCGGCGGCCAGGAAACCCGCGCGCTCGATACCCAAGGCAATGTCCTGCTGCATCATCCGGACGACGGCACGGGCGGGCGCCCCGAGGTACCCCGAGGCGAGCTACGTCCGATCCTGCTCAACTCGCTGCCCGAGGGCACGGTGCATTGGGGATCTAAGGTCACCGCGGCCACTGCGCTCGGCGGTGGAAGGCACCTATTGAGCTTTGCCGACGGCATGACGGTGACGACTGAGCTTCTGGTCGGCGCCGACGGTGCCTGGTCGCGCGTGCGATCGCTTCTCTCCGCACACAAGCCGACCTATGTCGGCACTTCGTTCATCGAGACATATCTGTTCGACGCCGATGTCCGTCACCGAGCGAGCGCGGAAGCGGTTGGCGGCGGCGCGATGTTCGCGCTGGCGCCGGGAAAGGGCATCGCCGCGCATCGTGAGCCGAACGGCGTGCTGCACACCTATGTGGCGCTGACCAAGCCTGAGGAATGGTTTGCCAACCTCGACTTCTCCAACCCTGCGAGCGCCCTCGCCCGCGTCGCCGAGGAATTCGATGGCTGGGCCCGGGCGCTGACCGCGCTGATCACCGATGGCGAGACGGCGCCGGTGCTGCGCCTCATCCATGCGCTTCCGGTCGCACATCAATGGGACCACGTGCCCGGCGTCACGCTGCTCGGCGATGCAGCGCATCTGATGGTTCCATCGGGTGAAGGCGCCAATCTCGCAATGTACGACGGTGCCGAACTCGGCGCGGCGATCGCTGCCAACCCAGGTGACGTCGAGGCCGCGCTCGCCGCCTATGAAGAGGACCTGTTTCCCCGCAGCGCGTCCGAAGCGGCTGATGCGGAGGAGCTCCTCGAGTTGTGCTACGGCGCCAACGCACCGCAGAGCCTGATCGACTTTTTCGGCAGTCACCTCCCCGCCGAAAACCGTAGCGAGTAACGGAGAAGCCGCGGCGTACCGGGTCCCCCGCCTTCCCGGGGGACGACACCGGAGCGAGCGCCACTACGCCTTCTTCTTCACGTCCTTGACGTTGGAGAAGGTGATGCCCTCGGCGCGCTCGCGGGTGTAGCCAAGATAGAACTCGTTCTTGGCCATGAACACGGGATCGCCGTCGACGTCGTCGGCGATGCCGGAATTGTTGGCGGAGATGAAGGCGTCAAGCTGCTTGCGGTCGTCGGACGAGATCCAGCGCGCCAGCGAAAATTCGCTGATCTCGAACTCGACCGGCAGCGAATATTCCGCATCGAGCCGCGCCTTCAACACATCGAGCTGCAGCGGGCCGACCACGCCGACCAGCGCGGGCGCGCCGTCGCGCGGGCGGAACACCTGCACGACGCCCTCCTCCGACATCTGCTGCAAGGCTTCCTTCAGCTTCTTCGCCTTCATCGCGTCGGTCAGCCGAACGCGGCGGACGATTTCCGGCGCGAAGCTCGGCACGCCGACGAAGGTTAGATCCTCGCCCTCGGTCAGGGTGTCGCCGATCCTGAGCGTGCCGTGGTTCGGAATGCCGACGACGTCGCCGGCAAAGGCCTCGTCGGCGACCGAGCGGTCCTGCGCGAAGAAGAACTGCGGGCTCGACAGGCTCATGTTCTTGCCGGTGCGTACCAGCTTGGCCTTCATGCCGCGGCTGAGCTTGCCCGAGCACAGCCGGGCGAAGGCGATGCGGTCGCGGTGGTTCGGATCCATGTTGGCCTGGATCTTGAACACGAACGCGCTCATGCGCGGCTCCGATGCCTCGACCTTGCGCAAATCCGAGTCCTGCGCGCGCGGCGCCGGCGCGAACTTGCCGAGGCCTTCGAGCAAATCGCCGACGCCGAAATTGCGCAGCGCGCTGCCGAAATAGACCGGCGTCAGGTGGCCCTCGCGGAACGCCGCGAGCTCGAACGGCTTGCAGGCTTCCGACGCCAGCGCGAGCTCGTCCTTGACCTCGGCGACGTCGAGATTGGGATTGCGCTTGCCGAGATCGGCGATGTCGATCTGCTCGGTGGCGCCGGTCTTGGCGCCGCCGCCCTCGAGTAGCCGCACGCCGCCATTGACGACGTCATAGGTGCCGAGGAAGTCGCGGCCGCGGCCGACCGGCCAGGTCATCGGCGTGGTGTCGAGCGCCAGCGTCTTCTCGATCTCGTCCAGAAGCTCGAACGTGTCGCGGCTCTCGCGGTCCATCTTGTTGATGAAGGTGATGATCGGGATGTCGCGCAGCCGGCACACCTCGAACAGCTTTCGGGTGCGCGCCTCGATGCCTTTCGCCGCGTCGATCACCATCACCGCGGAATCGACCGCGGTCAGCGTGCGATAGGTATCTTCCGAAAAGTCCTCGTGGCCCGGCGTGTCCAAGAGGTTGAACACGAGGTCGTTGAACTCGAAGGTCATCACCGAGGTGACGACCGAGATGCCACGCTCGCGCTCGATCTTCATCCAGTCCGAGCGCGTGTTGCGCCGCTCGCCCTTGGCCTTGACCTGGCCCGCGAGATTGATGGCGCCGCCGAACAGCAGCAGCTTTTCCGTCAGCGTGGTCTTGCCGGCGTCCGGGTGCGAGATGATCGCAAAGGTGCGCCGTCGCGCCACTTCCTCTGAAAGCGGCGAGCGGGACGGCGATTCGGCTGAAACTGAAATGTCGGACATGGCGGGGCATTTGGCAGGGAAAACGGGCGCAATCAAGGGCGTTTTGTCGCAATGCGGAACGCCCGCACCATCCCCATATGGGCACCGGAAGGACGACCTTCTCCTCACCATACCATTCGCGGGGACGACCCTGCCTTATCTGGAGGGTTCGTGATGGCTTGGACCATTCTGTTCACCGCTGGCCTGCTCGAGATCGGCTGGGCGATCGGGCTGAAATATACCGAAGGTTTCTCGCGGCTGGTGCCGTCGGTGCTGACGCTGGCGGCGATGGCCGGCAGCGTGATCCTGCTCGGCCTCGCGCTGAAGACGCTGCCGATTGGAACCGCCTATGCGGTCTGGACCGGGATCGGCGCGGTCGGCACCGCGGCGCTCGGCATCATCCTGCTAGGCGAACCCGCGACCGCGATGCGGCTTGCCAGCATCGGACTGATCGTTGCCGGCATCGTCGGGCTGAAGCTGGTCGGCTGATTACTCCTTTTTGGGACGCGTTTTTCTTAACGCGAACCGGCTTCCACTTCGCTCGAAAACGCTACTTCAGAATCTGCACCGCCCAATAGCTCGCGGCTGCGACCGCGGCCGACGCCGGGATCGTGATCACCCAGGCGTAGACGATCGAGCTCGCAACATTCCAGCGCACGGCGGAAAGCCGCCGTGCGGCGCCGACGCCGACGATGGCGCCCGTGATGGTGTGCGTGGTCGATACGGGAACCCCGAGATAGGTCGCCATGAACAGCGTCACGGCGCCGCCGGTTTCGGCGCAGAAACCCTGCATCGGCGTCAGCTTGGTGATCCGCAGCCCCATGGTGCGGACGATCCGCCAGCCGCCCATCAGGGTACCCAGCGCCATCGCGCCCTGGCAGGCCAGCACCACCCAGAACGGAATTTCGAAGGTGTCGCCGAGATGGCCCTGCGAATAGAGCAGCACGGCGATGATGCCCATGGTCTTTTGCGCGTCGTTGCCGCCATGGCCGAGCGAATAGAGCGACGCCGAGGCGAATTGCAGGATGCGGAATGCGCGATCGACCGCGAACGGCGTCGAGCGCACCGAGAGCCAGGACACGATCGCGACCAGCACCAGCGCCAGCAGGAAGCCGACCAGCGGCGACAGCACGATCGCGAGCAAGGTCTTGGAGAGCCCGCTCCACACCGCCGCCGAAATCCCCGCCTTCGCCATGCCGGCGCCGACCAGGCCGCCGATCAGCGCGTGCGAGCTCGACGACGGAATGCCCAGCGCCCAGGTGATCACGTTCCAGACGATCGCGCCGACCAATGCTGCGAAGATCACGGTCGCATCCACCACCGACGGCTCGATGATCCCGGTGCCGATCGTGTTGGCAACGTGCAGGCCGAACACCAGGAACGCGACGAAGTTGAAGAACGCCGCCCAGACCACCGCATATTGCGGCCGCAGCACGCGGGTCGAGACGATGGTCGCGATCGAGTTCGCGGCATCGTGCAGGCCGTTCAGGAAGTCGAACAGCAGCGCGACCGCGATCAGGATGGTCAGAATCGGAAGACCCAGCGTGGCGTCCACGTGATGGCCCTGCCCTATTGTGCTTTGTTGAGCATGATCGCCGCGCAAACGCTTCGCGTTTGTCGCAGGGAAAACCGCATCACACTTTTCCGGATCATGCTCAGACTTGCTCGATCACGATCGAGTTGATCTCGTTCGCCACGTCGTCGAAACGGTCGGCCACTTTCTCGAGATGGTCGTAGATCTCCGCGCCGACGATGTAGTCCATCGTGTTGGCGTCGCGGTGCTTCAGGAACAGCTCCTTGAGCCCGATATCCTGGAGATCGTCGACCCGGCCCTCGAGCTTGGTCAGTTCCTCGGTGATCTGGGTCAGCATCGAGACGTTGTGGCCGATCGACTGCAACAGGGGCAGCGCGCGGCCGACCAGATTGGCGCATTCGACGATCAGGCCGCCCATCTCGCGCATCGGCGGCTCGAACTCGCGCACCTCGAACAGCATGACCGCCTTTGCGGTCGCCTGCATCTGGTCGACCGCGTCGTCCATCGAGGTGATCAGGTTCTTGATATCGCCACGATCGAACGGGGTGATGAAGGTGCGGCGAACCGCGGTCAGGACCTCGCGGGTGACGCTATCGGCGTCGTTCTCGAACTGATTGACGCGCTGGCAAAAGACCGGAGTCTCCTCCCCGCCCTTCAGCATGTCCTGCAACGCCAATGCGCATTGCACGGAGGTCCGGGCGTGTCGGGCGAACAGGTCGAAAAACCGCTCTTCCTTGGGCAGGAAGGCGCGAAACCAGCGCAGCATGTCTCAGTTCCATCATTCCGGGACAGCCCTTTTAGCGACTGTCACAGAACTGTCATAGAGCATCTGGCGGGGAAAGCATCGGGGTCGACCGCCCGAGCGGGCGGTCGTCCACCGCTATGTCGGCCGAAAGTCGCCGGGACCTGCCCTACAGCGACCGCCGCAACAAATGGGCCAGCTCACCGACCAGGCCACGCCGGAACAGCAGCACGCAGGCCACGAAGATCACGCCCTGGATCACCGTCACCCACTGGCCGAAACCGGCGAGATATTGCTGCATGGCGATGATCACGAAGGCGCCGACCACCGGGCCGAAGATGGTGCCGAGACCGCCGACCAGCGTCATGAGCACGATTTCACCGGACATCGACCAGTGCACGTCGGTGAGCGAGGCATTCTGCGCCACGAACACCTTCAGCGAGCCGGCAAAGCCCGCCAGCGTGCCCGACAGGATGAAGGCGAGCAGCTTGTACTGGTCGGTCTTGTAGCCAAGCGAAATCGCCCGCGGCTCGTTTTCGCGGATCGACTTCAGCACCTCGCCGAACGGCGAGTTGATGGTGCGGTAGATCAGCAGGAACCCGGCGAGGAAGCCGACCAGCACGACATAGTAAAGCACCAGCGGCTTCGAGAGATCGAAGATGCCGAGCAGGTGGCCTTGCGGAATGCCCTGGATGCCGTCTTCACCATGGGTGAACGGCGCCTGCAAATAGAGGAAGTAAAGCAGCTGCGACAGCGCCAGCGTGATCATCGAGAAATAGATGCCCTGCCGCTTGATCGAGATGTAGCCGGTGACCAGGCCGAGCAAGGCCGCGGCCGCGGTGCCGACCAGGATGCCGAGCTCCGGCGTCAGCCCCCACACCTTCAGCGCGTGGGCCGAGACGTAGCCGGCGGTGCCGAGGAACATCGCGTGGCCGAACGACAGCAGGCCGCCATAGCCGATCAGGAGGTTGAAGGCGCAGGCGAGCAGCGCGAAGCACAGCGCCTGCATGACGAAGAACGGATAGATCCCCGTCCACGGCACGATCGCCAGCAGCAGCGCCATCGCGGCGAATACGATCATCTCGTCGCGCATCGCGCGCGGCGTGATCGGAAGTGTATCGTCGGTCAATGCTGACATATCAAGCCGCCCGTCCCGTCAGTCCCGTTGGCTTCACCAGCAACACCACCACCATCAGGACAAACACCACGGTGTTGGAGGCCTCGGGATAAAAATACTTGGTCAGTCCCTCGATCACGCCTAGCGCGAAGCCGGTGATGATCGAGCCCATGATCGAGCCCATGCCGCCGATCACGACCACCGCGAACACCACAATGATGAGATCGGCGCCCATCAGCGGACGGACCTGGTTGATCGGCGCCGACAGCACGCCGGCAAGCGCGGCAAGACCGACGCCGAGCCCGTAGGTCAGCGTGATCATGCGCGGCACGTTGATGCCGAACGCGCGCACCAGCGTCGGGTTCTCGGTCGCGGCGCGCAGGTAGGCGCCGAGCTGCGTCTTCTCGATCAGGAACCAGGTCGCAAGGCACACCACGAGCGAGAAGATGACGACCCAGCCACGATAGATCGGCAGGAACATGAAGCCGAGATTGACGCCGCCCTTGAGCTGATCGGGGATCGAGTAAGGCAGGCCCGAGGAGCCGAAATAGTTCTGGAACACGCCCTGCACGATCAGCGCGATGCCGAAGGTCAGCAGCAATCCGTAGAGATGATCGAGGCCGGTCAGCCATTGCAGCATGGTCCGCTCGAGGATCATGCCGAAGATGCCGACCACGACGGGTGCGATGATCAGCGCCCACCAGTAATTGATGCCGCCCAGGTTGAGCAGGAAATACGCCACGAAGGCGCCCATCATGTAGAGCGCGCCATGCGCGAAATTGATGATGTTGAGCATGCCGAAGATGACGGCGAGCCCCAGACTGAGCAGCGCGTAGAACGAGCCGTTGATCAGTCCCACCAGAAGCTGTGCGTAGAGAGCCTGCATCGAATGAGCTTTCGCTAGATAGATGAAGCCCGCCGGCCACGCGCATGGCCGGCGGGCATGATCGTCACTTCTTCAGAAGCGCGCAGGCGCTCTTGTCGAGCGGCGTGAAGGCCTGGTTGCCCGGCACGGTGCCGACCAGCTTGTAGAAGTCCCACGGTCCCTTGGACTCCGAAGGCTTCTTCACTTCGAACAGGTAGGCGTCGTGGGTGACGCGGCCGTTGGGCTCGACCTCGCCCTTGCCGAACAGCGGATCGTCGGTCGGGATCGTCTTCATCTTCGCGACCACCTTGGCGCCGTCATGCGGATTGCCGCCGAGCGCTTCCAGCGCCTTGAAGTAATGCATGAGGCCCGCATAGACGCCGGCCTGCACCATGGTCGGCGGCGCGCTGTTCTTCATCCGCTCCGAGAAGCGCTTGGAGAAGGCGCGGGTCTTGTCGTTGAGGTCCCAGTAGAACGTCTCGGTGAAGTTGAGGCCCTGCGCAGTCTCGAGCCCGATCGCCTTGACGTCGGTGAGGAACAGCAGCAGCGCCGCGAGCTTCTGGCCGCCCTTGACGATGCCGAACTCGGCCGCCTGCTTGATCGAGTTGGTGGTGTCGCCGCCGGCATTGGCGAGGCCGATGATCTTGGCCTTGGAAGCCTGCGCCTGCAGCAGGAAGGAGGAGAAGTCGGCGGTGTTGAGCGGATGCTTGACGCCGCCGACCACCTTGCCGCCATTGGCGGTGACGACGGACGTGGTGTCGCGCTCGAGCGCGGCGCCGAACGCGTAATCCGCGGTGAGGAAGAACCAGGTGTCCCCGCCCGCCTTCACCAGCGCCTGGCCGGTGGCGTGGGCGAGCATGTAGGTGTCGTAGGTCCAGTGCACGGTATTCGGCGAGCACTGCGCGTTGGTGAGATCCGAAGTGGCGGCGCCCGAATTGATGTAGACGCCGTTCTTTTCCTTCACGACGTTGTTGACCGCGAGCGCGACGCCGGAATTCGGCACGTCGACGATGGTGTCGACCTTGTCGACGTCGAACCACTGGCGGGCGATGGTGGTGCCGATATCGGGCTTGTTCTGGTGATCGCCGGAGATCAGGTCGATGGTCCAGCCCTTGGCCTTGAGGCCGGAGTCCTCGATCGCCATCTGCGCCGCCAGCGTCGAGCCGGGGCCGGCGAGATCCGCGTAGAGGCCGGACTGGTCCGACAGCGCGCCGATCTTGACCGTCTTGTCGAGCTTTTCCTGGGCGGAGGCGACGCTTGCGGCGGACAGCACCATCGCGGTGCCGAGCAAGAGCGCCGAAATCTTGTTCTTCATGTCGTATTCCCTCGTCCTAAATTTTCTGGTTCTGGCGATATCAGACGCCGAGATAGGTATGGAGCTTGTCCATGTTGGCCGACAGCTCGGAATTCGCGAAGCCGTCGATCACCTTGCCGTGCTCGACAATGTAATAGCGGTCCGCAACGGTCGAGGCGAAACGGAAATTCTGTTCGACCAACAGGATCGTGAATCCCTGCGACTTCAGGCGCGCAATGGTGTGCCCGATCTGCTGGATGATGACCGGCGCCAACCCTTCGGTCGGCTCGTCCAGCATCAGGAAGCGCGCGCCGGTGCGCAGGATGCGCGCGATCGCCAGCATCTGCTGCTCGCCACCCGAGAGCTTGGTGCCTTGGCTGGTGAGGCGCTCCTTCAGGTTGGGAAACAGCGTGAAGATCTGGTCGAGCGGCAGGCCGCCCGGGCGCACCACCGGCGGCAGCAGCAGGTTCTCGCGCACGTCGAGGCTGGCGAAAATGCCGCGCTCCTCGGGACAGAATGCGATGCCGAGCCGCGCGATTTTGTCCGAGGTGGCGCGGATGATTTCCTGATGGTCGAAGCGGATCGAGCCGGAGCGCTTGTTGATGACGCCCATCACCGACTTCAACGTGGTGGTCTTGCCGGCGCCGTTGCGGCCGAGCAGCGTCACCACCTCGCCGGCCTTCACGTTGAAATTGATGCCGTGAAGGATGTGGGATTCGCCGTACCAGGCCTGCAGATCCTTGACCGTCAGCACGTCGGCGCCGGCCGCAGCGACGGGCTTCTCCGCCAGTTTTGCCTCAGCCATGACCCGCTCCCAGATAGGCTTCCTTCACGCGCTCGTCCTTGGAGAGGTCGGCGTAGTTGCCCTCCGCCAGCACCTGCCCGCGCGTCAGCACGGTGATGATGTCGGAGAGGTTGGCCACCACCGAGAGGTTATGTTCGACCATCAGGATGGTGTATTTCGCGGAGATCCGCTTGATCAGCGCCGCGATCTTGTCGATGTCCTCGTGGCCCATGCCGGCCATCGGCTCGTCAAGCAGCATCATCTCGGGGTCGAGCGCGAGCGTCGTTGCAATTTCAAGTGCGCGCTTGCGGCCGTACGGCATCTCGACCGCCGGCGTATTGGCGAATTCGCTCAAGCCGACGTCGTTCAGGAGCTCGTGGGCGCGCGGATTGAAGCGGTCGAGCACGCTTTTCGAACGCCAGAAATCGAACGACGAACCGTGCTGCCGCTGCAGCGCCACGCGAACGTTCTCGAGCGCGGTCAGATGCGGAAATACCGCCGAAATCTGAAACGAACGGACCAGCCCGAGGCGCGCAACGTCGGCCGGCGGCATCGCGGTGATGTCGTGGCCCTTGTAGCGAATCTGGCCTGCCGACGGCTTCAGGAATTTGGTCAGCAGATTGAAACAGGTCGTCTTGCCGGCGCCGTTCGGCCCGATCAACGCATGGATACTGCCCCGACGCACTTTCAACGCGACGTCGCGAACGGCGAAGAAACCCGCGAATTCCTTGGTCAATCCGCTGGTTTCGAGGATGAACTCATCGGCCAAATAGATTCCCCCATACGCCATCGCTGCGAAGCCCCTCGCCCGCGTGGCCAGCTTTTTTCGTGTCCGACAGGCGTCCGATCCGTCTTGGAAACCGTCCGGGGCCCGTCGCCTCCGGGCCGGAATATGCCGTCATCTGCGGCAGTTACGCAAGGTGGAAAGCTGTGCAGTGCGGCATCAGCGTGACCGGTTCCGGTTGATCCTTAGTCGAATGGCATTTCGGTGCGCTTTGCGCCTCGGGAAAGCGGTCGTTAACGGTGTTTTGCTCCGGACTCCCACTTTCATAGAATATTTGCGCCTCTCGCCGAAGCTCCGGCCATTGCATGATGAACGGCTAGAGCCTTGCATTTCAAGCGCGCCAATTCTTCGGTCGTCAAATCGATCCCGCAACGTGATTTCCCCGGCACGTGGCTGCGACTTTATGCCCGCAGCCAAACCATCCCGCAGATCGATGAACTTGTCTTTGGCCGCATCCCGTCCGGGGATGTGCCTGAATTCGGCTAGCCGATGCAATTCAGAAGTGCCGATCCATCGGTGGTCAAATCGATCACGCAGCGTGTGCTGCTGAACGCCTGGCTGCGCGCGCTGCGCATGCCGGACGCGCTTCCCCTGCTGTGCGACTTCCACACCGAGGGCACCGCCGACGAGCGCGCCGACATGATGGGCTTTGACGTGGTCGGCAGTGGCGAGGCCGCCCGTTTCCTGATCACGCAGGAAGGCGCGAGGCTGACGACGGCCTATGGCAACGAGCACGTCGAGCCGCGGCTGCGCACCAACCGCTATCTCGATGACGCGATCGGCCCCGAGCGCTATGCCGGCGTGATCCTGTCCTATCGTGCTTGCCTCGCGCGCAAGCGTCCGACCTATACGGTTGCGGAGGTCACGGACGCCGACGGCAAGGACGTGTCCTATGAGCGGCTGCTGCTGCCGTTCGGACGCGGCGACAGCGTCGAGCACATCATCGGCTCCTACAAGGCGATCAGCATCGACGGCGGCTTCCGGCTGCACAATCTGATGGGCGTGGCTGCGAAGTCGGCCCCGGTGGTCACGGAGCGGGCCGTGATCGACCGCAGGTTCCTGCCCACAGATGGTCCGGCGAGCCATGAATCAGTCGAGCTGATCTAGACTCGTCACTTCTCGCGAAGCGGTCGCGGCATCGCTGGAAGCGCCTTAGCCCTTCTTGCGCGCCTTCGCCGGCACTTCCTTGGCGTAGATGTCCGGCTTGAAGCCGACCACGCGCTTGCCCCCGAGATCGAGCACCGGGCGCTTGATCATCGAGGGCTGCTCGGCCATCAGCGCCAGCGCCTTGCGCTCGTTCAGGCCTTCCTTGTCGGCATCGGGCAGCTTCTTGAAGGTGGTGCCGGCACGATTGAGCAGTGTCTCCCAGCCGACCTCGTCGCTCCACTGCTTGAGCTTATCCTTGGCGATCCCGGCGGTCTTGTAGTCGTGGAAGTCGTAGGCGACGCCGTGATCGTCGAGCCAGGCCCGCGCCTTCTTCATGGTGTCGCAGTTCTTGATGCCGTAGATGGTGATGGTCAATGCCGTTCCCCGCACGCGATTGCGGCGGGAAATTAGCCTCGCGGCAATCCCGGCGCCAGATCGGAGCCATCAGGTCTCCACACCGATATTGCCGGCATTCAATGCGCATAGTGCGTGAAGACGAAATCGTGATCGCTGGCATGGGCCTCGTGGCAGGCGAAACAGGTCTCGTGCTGAGCGGCATCGACCGGCTTGCCGTCGACGAAGCGGCCGAACCCCCAGCCTCCGGTCGATGCATATTTGGCCGCGTCCTTGACCATGACCTGGACCGTGGTCGCCGGCCCCGCGATGAAGGCGCCGTTGAGGCCATCAACGGGCTTGCGCTTCCAGGCCAGCTTGACCAGCACGGTGCCGTCGGGGAAACGCGCGGCGCCGTCCTGATAGGCCTTCACGGCGGTCGCGTTGCCGAGCACGCTGCGCAGTTCGTCGAGCCCGGTCTCCTCGCCGACCGCGATCAGCTTCCAGTCGCGATAGCCGTCGGGGATTTTCACGCCGAAGATCGGCGATGCCAGTGCGGCGTCATCGGCATGTCCGACGGCAAACGGCAATGACGCGCTGATGCAGGCTGCCGCGATCGCGGCAGCTGCCCATTTCACAATTTGTCTCATGATCCCCGATCCGCTCCGTCTCAGACCTTGCTGACGTCGATGATGGCCTGGACGAAGGCCTGCGGCGCCTCCTGCGGCAGATTGTGGCCGATGCCGCCGGTCAGAAGCCGATGCTCATAGTGGCCGGAGAATTTCTTGGCATAGGCCGCGGGCTCCGGATGCGGCGCGCCGTTGGCATCGCCTTCCATCGTAATGGTCGGGATCGCGATGACGGGCGCCTGGGCGAGCGTCTTCTCGAACGCGTCGTACTTCGCCTCGCCCTCGGCGAGACCAAGCCGCCAGCGGTAATTGTGGATCACGATATCGACGTGATCAGGATTCTCGAAGGCCGCCGCGCTGCGGTCGTAGGTGGCGTCGTCGAACTTCCACTGCGGCGACGCCAGCTGCCAGATCAGCTTGTTGAAATCGTGCCGGTTCTTAGCATAGCCCTCGCGGCCGCGCTCGGTCGCGAAATAGAACTGGTACCACCATTGCAGCTCGGCCTTCGGCGGCAGCGGCATCTTGCCGGCCGCCTGGCTGCCGATCAGATAGCCGCTCACCGAGACCATGGCTTTACAGCGCTCGGGCCAGAGCACCGCCACGATGTTGGCGGTGCGCGCGCCCCAATCATAGCCGCCGAGCACGGCCTTCTCGATCTTCAACGCGTCCATCAGCGCGATGATGTCGGCTGAGACCGCGACCGGCTGGCCGCTGCGCATGGTGTCGCTGGAGAGGAAGCGCGTGGTGCCATAGCCGCGCAGATGCGGCACGATCACGCGGTAGCCGGCCTCGGCCAGCGCCGGCGCGACGTCGGCATAGCTGTGGATGTCGTAGGGCCAGCCGTGCAGCAGGATCACTGCGGGACCGGACGCAGGACCCATCTCGACATAGCCGGTATTAAGCACGCCGGCATTGATCTGTTTGACCGGACCGATCGTGGTGTGGGCGCCGGCCTTGATCGCAGGCAGCGCCGGCTTGGACTGAGCCTGAGCGGAACCGACAAACCCGAACCGGGAAGCGGCAAGGATCCCGCCGGCGATGCCAAGGAAGCGGCGGCGCTGCTGATTGATGGACTGCGACATGGCGATCTCCTTAAGTCTGGTGTCGGGATTGAATATTGCAGAGACCGCCCCCCGTCCGCTTTCAGAGGACGTGGATTTGTCCTTCAGAGCGTCGTGATTTTGGCTCCACCCAGCCTGTGCTAGGTTCCGCCACGAACTCAGCCGCCGGCCGCCGGACTCTTCGATTTGACTTACCATTTCAACGACTTGACCCTCGATTCCGAGCGCCGTGAGCTGCGCCGCGGCGATGCTCTGGTGGCCGTCGAGCCGCAGGTCTTCGACCTCATCGAGTTCCTGATCCGCGCCCGCGATCGGGTGGTCAGCCGCGACGAGGTGCTGGCCGCCGTCTGGCACGGCCGGATCGTCTCGGAAGCGACGCTGAGCAGCCGGATCAACGCCGCGCGGACGGCGATCGGCGACAATGGCGAGGAGCAGCGGCTGATCCGCACCCTGCCCCGCAAGGGTCTCCGCTTTGTCGGCGATGTCCGCGAGGTCACCGCGCACGATCGCCCTGTTGCAGACAATGCCAGCCCGCCGCGGCCGAGCGAGGGTCCGTCGATCGCGGTGCTGCCCTTCACCAATATGAGCGGCGATCCCGAGCAGGATTATTTCGCCGACGGCATCGCCGAGGACATCACCACCGCGCTGGCGCGTTGCAGCCGCCTCACGGTGATCGCGCGCAACTCCGCCTTCACCTACAAAGGCAAGGCGGTCGACATCCGCCAGGTCGGCCGCGATCTCGGCGTCGGCTATGTGCTCGAAGGCAGCGTCCGCCGCGGCGGCGATCGGTTGCGGATCACCGGGCAGTTGATCGACGCCAGCTCTGGCGCGCATCTGTGGGCCGACCGCTTCGACGGCGCGGCCGCCGACGTGTTCGACCTGCAGGACCGCATCACCGAGAACGTGGTCGGCGCGATCGAGCCGACCCTGCTCGTCGCGGAAGCCGAACGGCTGCGGGCAGCGCCGCCCGACAGGCTCGACGCCTACGACCTGCTGCTGCGCGCCTACAGCCTGCGTTACGAGTTCACGCCCGAGAGCATGGAAGCGGCGCTCGATTGCCTCGACCAGGCGCTGGCGCTCGACCCCGCCTACGCGCCCGCACTGGCGGCCTCGGCCTATTGTCATGCGATGCGCCATGTCCAGGGCTGGCTGAAGCTGAACGATGCCTACCGCGAACGCGCGGTCGCGCAGGCCTGGCGCGCGGTCGAGCTGGCGCCCGGTGACCCGCAGGTGTTGTGGATGGCGGCGTTCGCGATCTGGAACATGGCCGACGAGATTGAGCCTGCGCGCGACCTGTTCGAGCGGTCGCTTGCGATCAATCCGAACTCGGCGATGGCGCTCGTGCTCGGCGGCTGGATCGAGGCGATGCGCGGTAATCAGAAAGCCGGCCGCGCCATGATCGAGCGCGCGCAACGGCTGAACCCGCGCGACCCGCGCGGCTGGTTCGCCGCCGCGGCGCTGGCGATCTGCGCAGTGCTCGACCGGAATTTTGCCGAAGCAGTGATGTGGGCCGACAAGGCGCTGGCGCAGAACCGCCGCTTCGCGGTGGCGCTGCGCGTCCTGATCGTGGCGCTGGTCAGGACCGGCGACACCGCACGCGCGGCCCAGATCGCGCGCGAGCTGCTCAAGGTCGACCCGGAGTTCACGATCTCCGGCTTCCTGTCGCGGATTCCCTTTCCGGTGGAAGCGATGTCCGCGACCTATCGCGAGACGCTGAAGGCGGCCGGCGTCCCGGACTGATGCTGCTCTGGCGGCGCGACGTCATTCACCCGCTGGTCAGGCCAAAATACCTCCATCGACCACCAAGGCATGGCCGACCACAAAGCTTGCCGCCGAACCGCATAACCATAGAACAGCGGCAGCGATTTCTTCAGGTTCACCAAGGCGTCCGATCGGTTCGGCTGCTACGAACGCCTTGACGATCTCTGGATCGTTGTTCCTTGTTACCCGCTTCGCCATCGGAGTATTGCCGATAATGCCCGGGCATACTGCGTTGATACCGATGCCCTTCCCGGCATAATCGAGTGCGGAGGCGCGGGTGAGACCTATCACCCCGAATTTGCTGGCGGAATAGGCGGCGCGCCCTTTGGAGCCCCTCATCCCGCCGATCGACGAGCAGTTGACGATTGCGCCGCTTCCTTGTGCGGTCATGTGGCGAAGCTCCGCCTTCATACAGTTCCACACACCGCGCAGATTGACATCGATGATGTTGTCAAACTCGGCATCTTCCGTTTCAACCAATGGCGCAGCATCGCAGTTGATGCCCGCATTGTTGAAAGCTGCATCGAGCTTCCCGTAAGTCTCGATCGCCTGCTCGATCATTGCGTTCACCTGGCCCCGATCCGTTACATCGCAGCCGACGGCAAGGACGTCATGACCCGCGGATCGCAGTTCAGCAGCGGCAGTTTCGAGCAACGCTGTGTTGCTGTCTGCAATGACCACGGACGCGCCTGCAACACCAAATGCCCTGGCTGTCGCCAGACCAATGCCACCAGCGGCGCCGGTAACAAGCGCAACCTTTCCTTCGAAGCTCTCTACCATTGCTGACCTTTCAAAATGCTGGATCTCGTCGAATAGGCGGCGCTGCTCAGAGTGACGGAATTGGCTTACTCAGCTTGCTCAGTGTCATCACACGCGCATGCGGGTGATCCAGTATTCCAGAGACGCCGATTGTTGAGCCGAGAGGCCGCGGCGTACAACCGCACCACGCGAAGCGTTGCGCCGACTCCGGCGGGAGAGCGCCTGCTCCGAAGCGTCGGGCCGAAATTTGAGGAAATGGACGCCGAGCTGTCGGCCCTTGGCGAGTTGCGGGAGAAACCGGCCGGCAACATCCGGATCACGGCGACCGAACACGCCGCCGAAGCGATCCTGCTGCCCGCCCTGGCGAAGATCCTGCCGAATTACCCGGACATCAGTGTCGAAGTCATTGTCGACTACGGCCTGGCGAACATCGTTGCGCAGCGATACGACGCCGGTATCCGACCTGGCGAGCTGGTCGCCAAAGACATGATTACCGTTCGCGTCGGACCGGATTTGCGGTCCGCGGTCGTGGGCGCTCCGTCATATTTTGCCAACCGAAAGAGGCCGCGCACCCCCCAGGATCTGAACAGCCACAACTGCCTGAACCTGCGCCTGCCGACCCATGGCGGGCTCTACGCTTGGGAATTCGAGAAGGACGGGCGCGCGCTCAACGAGCGGGTCGACGGGCAGCTCGTCTTCAACGGCGCAGGCCCGCTCCTGCAAGCGGCGTTGAACGGCTTTGGCCTCGCATACCTGATGGAGCGTAACGTGCAGCCCTACGTCTCCGACGGACGGCTCGTTCGGGTACTGTCGGATTGGTGTCCTCCATTTTCCGGATACCACCTGTACTACCCTAGCCGTCGTCAACCTTCACCGGCATTCTCGCTGCTGGTTGAAGCTCTTCGGTATCGAGGGAAGTAGGCGGCACTCCCGCTTGCGGCCGTTCGGCGATCTCGGGAGATGACCGCTTTTTCGCCGCTGTGGGGGTTGAGCGCACATCAGCGCCAGCCGCTAATGAGTACACAGCCCGGGCAGTGGACTTGTAAGCGTGGAGCCACAGGCGGCTTGAAGCGAGCACTACAATCCCGGTGATCTCGCCGCCCAAGCCTTGGTGGCCTGGCAGCTTTCCATCGCTCGCGTGTAGGCAGGGCGTGCCGTCGTGCGGGCGAGATAGTCCCGCTCGGTAGGACCGGGGACGTAGTTGCCGGTTCGCATGCCGAGCAGAAGGGCGTAGCTCACCGAGATATCGGCAGCGGTGAATCGGTCGCCGGCGAGATAGGGGCAATCCGCGAGGCGGCGGATAACCAACCCCAGCCGGCTCTCGAAGGTCTCGAATGCCCAGCAGGTAACCCGGGCATCTCGCTCGGCTTCGGGCGCCAGTTGGCGACCGACAATGACGGCGTTCATCGGCCCGGCGAGCCCGGCCTCGCCCAGATGGAGAAATTGCAGATAGGACGCGAAGGCGGGATCGTCCGGAGCGACGGCAAGCGAACCTGAGCCGTGCCGGGCGAGCAGGTACTCGAGAATCGCGATCGATTCGACCATGATCGTCTCGCCGTCCTGCAGTACCGGAATGAAGCCGGCAGGGTTGATGGCGAGGAAATCGCGATCATTCTCGACTGCGAACAGATCGACCGGGCGCAGCCGATAAGCCAACCCTAGTTCCTCGAGCAGCCAGACAACACGGAAGCCACGACCTTCGCCATAGACGGTGAGCATAGTTAAGCGTTCCTGGATTGGGCTGGATGGACGAACTCGCTGAGGTGAGCCAGTCCCGCCACGGACTATCGATGGAGCATCATGCACGCAAGGCTTGGCGCATAGTCGTCATCCTACAGTGCGGGCCCTTCCCACTTCATGGGTTCACGACCTGGGCTGCGGCCGCGAACGAGACGCGTTCCCCTCTCCCGCCTGCGACGCAGTCAGTTGCAGAGGCCCGCAGATGCCATATGCGACAGCCTTGGGACGAGCGGACACCTGCGCAATTTCGGAATATTAGAAGAGTATCCCTGAGTTGCCCGACATGTCAAGTTGCCTGCTCGAACATGCCTGCTCGAACACCGGCCGCCGCCGGCTGCTTTGCATGGGGTTGTTTTCGATATTTTGGCAGCGCCCTATCCGACGGCCCCTTAACTTCATATTGCTCTAGCCTGAGCCGCCCGGCTCCAGCGCCTCGCCGAGCTCGAGCGGATGCGCCATCGTCTCGTGCAGCGCCTGCTTGTCGAGCTCGCCTTCCGACAGGCTGATCACGACGCAGGCGACGCCGTTGCCGATCAGGTTGGTGAGCGCGCGGCACTCGCTCATGAACTTGTCGATGCCGACCAGGATCGCGATCGACTGGATCGGAATATCGGGCACGATCGACAGCGTTGCGGCGAGCGTGATGAAGCCGGCGCCGGTGACGCCGGACGCGCCCTTCGAGGTGATCATGGCGATGCCCAAAATGCCGAGCTCCTGCCAGATCGTCAGATGCGTGTTGGTGGCCTGCGCCAGGAACAGCGTCGCCAGCGTCATGTAGATGTTGGTGCCGTCGAGATTGAAGCTGTAGCCGGTCGGCACCACGAGGCCGACCACCGAGCGCGAGGCGCCGAGATGCTCCATCTTCTGGATCATCTGCGGCAGCACCGTCTCCGACGACGACGTGCCGAGCACGATCAGGAGCTCGTCCTTGATATAGGCGATGAAGCGGATGATCGAGAAGCCGGCGAGCCGCGCGATGGCGCCCAGCACGATCAGCACGAACAGGATGCTGGTGAGGTAGAAGGTCGCGATCAGCGCTGCCAGATTCAGCAGCGAGCCGAGGCCGTAGGCGCCGACCGTGAAGGCCATCGCGCCGAATGCGCCGAGCGGCGCGACGCGGACGATGATCCGGATGATGCCGAAGAACATCTTGGCGGCCGTGTCGATCGCTGACGCAATCGGCTCGCCGACCTTGCCCATGAGAGCGATGGCGAAGCCCGAGAGGATCGAGATCAGCAGCACCTGCAACAGGTCGCCGCGCGCGACCGCGCCGAGATAGCTGTCCGGAATGATCGCCATCAGATGGGCAACGATGCCCTGCTCTTTGGCCTGCGTGACGTAATTGGAGACCGATTTCGGATCGATCGTGGAAGGATCGATGTTGAAGCCGTGGCCGGGCTGTAGCAGCTCGCCGACCAGAAGACCGACCGCAAGCGCCACCGTCGACACCGCCTCGAAATAGATCAAGGTCTTCAACCCGACCCGGCCGACGCGCTTGAGGTCGCCCATCGAGGAGATGCCGTGCACCACGGTGCAGAAGATGACCGGCGCGATCATCATCTTGATCAGCGCGATGAAGCCGTCGCCCAGCGGCTTCAATTCCTTGCCGAGATTCGGATAGAAATATCCGATCAGGACACCTGCCACGATCGCGATCAGCACCTGGACGTAGAGGATCTTGTACCAGGGCTGATGACGGGGATGGGCAACGGGCTTGATGGCGGCTGTGGTCATGAGGTGCCCCGGCTGGGATGAACTCAACTGGTGATGCCATCTTGGCGGAGCCGCGCGCAAGCGACAATGCCCATTCGCACCGTCGCGAGCGCACACGAATCTGTCATAGACTGCGGCCGGCTCGCATCGGGAGGCTGGGAATGGAATTCACGGCATTGTTTCTCGCCATCACCATCGCCCTGCTGGTGGCCTGGCGTGGCCCGCGTCCCGTCGCGATCGGTCTGTTCGCGGTGATCCTGATCGCCTGCGTCGCGACCTTGCTGCACCACGCCACCGACCGTCTCACTTTGTCGTTCTGAGGCCGGCCATGAACGACACGCAGGCCGTCACCCTCAATGCCGTCGCGCTCTATGGGCTGGCGCTGGTACTGGCCGCCGCCTTTGCCGCGCAGCTGCTGCTCCACGAGCTGCCCTGCCCGCTCTGTCTGTTGCAGCGCATCCTGTTCGCCCTGCTGGCGATCGGGCCGATCCTCAATATCCGCTTCGGGCCACGGCCGAGTCATTATGCGTTGTCGCTGCTGACGGCCGTCCTTGGCGCCACGGTCTCGGCCCGGCAGGTGCTGCTGCACATCCTCCCCGGCGACGCCGGTTACGGTTCGGCGCTGCTCGGCTATCGTTATTATACGTGGGCGCTGATCGGATTTGTCGTCGCGATCGTGCTGCTCGCGGCGATACTGCTGTTCGACCGCCAGTTCGAGCACCGCGCGGCGCCGGGCAGCTCGCCCGGCAGGTTCGCGCAAGGTGCGGTGTGGCTGGTGGTCGGGCTGACGGCACTGAATGTGTTCTCCACCCTGCTCGAGTGCGGCTTTGCCGCCTGTGCCGACAATCCCATCGTCTATGAGCTGCTGAAGTAGGTTGCCTAGGGACGCTTCGGAATGTTCAATCCGCGCTCCACCGCCGGCCGCTTGAGACCGCGCTCCAGCCAGGCCGCGACCTGCGTGAACTCGTCGAATTCGACGAGCTCGCGCGCACCGTAGAAGCCGATCAGATTGCGCACCCAGCCGAGCATCGAGATGTCGGCGATGCTGTATTCATCGTCCATGAACCACTGCCGTCCGGCGAGATGCGTCTCCATCACGCGGAGCAGGCGCTTCGACTCGGCGACGTAGCGCTGCAGCGGCCGCTTGTCCTCGTAATCCTTGCCGGCGAATTTGTGGAAGAACCCGACCTGGCCGAACATCGGTCCGATGCCGCCCATCTGGAAATGTACCCACTGGATCGCCTGATAGCGGAGCGCGACGTCCACCGGCAGCAGCTTGCCGGTCTTGTCGGCGAGATATTGCAGGATAGCGCCGGATTCGAACAATGGCAGCGGCTTGCCGCCGGGGCCGTTGGGATCGAGGATCGCCGGAATCTTGCCGTTCGGGTTCAGCGACAGGAACTCCGGCGCCTTCTGGTCATCCTTGTTGAAGTCGACGAGATGGACCTCGTAGGGCAGCCCGATCTCCTCGAGCATGATCGAGACCTTCACGCCGTTCGGCGTCGGCAGCGAATAGAGCTGTAGGCGGTCCGGATGCTGGGCGGGCCAGCGTTTTGTGATGGCAAAGGCAGACAAGTCGGTCATGTCGACATTCTTTTGCAGGGTTGTTGTTGGACGGCTAATGTACGGAGCTCAGTGAAAGCCGCAAGGTCTGCAACCGGCCATGAACGATCAACAGACGGGCGCAACGACAGGCGCAATGCTCGGCCTCTCCGACGACGAACTCGCAACGCATCCGACCGTGTTCGCCCCCGATGCGCTCGCCGGTCGGGTGGTCGTGGTGTCCGGCGGCGCCGGCGGCATCGGCCGCGCCATCGCATGGCTGTTCGCGCGGCTCGGCGCGCATGTCGTCGTCGCAGGCCGCAATGCCGGCAGGCTCGACGCACTGGTCGATCGTCTCGTCCATCGCGGGCTCAAGGCGTCCGCGCATGTCGCCGACATCAAGGATCCCGACGCGGTCGATGCAATGTTCGAGGCGCTGTGGACCGAGCACGGCCGTGTCGATCATCTCGTCAACAGCGCCGGCGGCCAGTTCCCGCAACCCGCGATCGACGTCTCGATCAAGGGCTGGAATGCGGTCATCAACACCAACCTCAACGGCACCTGGTACATGATGCAGGCCGCGGCGCAGCGCTGGCGCGACCGCAAGCATCCCGGCAGCATCGTCAATATCGTCGTGGTCACGACGCACGGCCTCTACGGCATTGCACACTCGATCGCGGCACGCTCCGGCGTGATCGGCCTGTCGCGCGCGCTCGCGGTCGAATGGGCGCCGCTGAACATCCGCATCAACTGCATCGCGCCCGGCGCGATCGAGACCGAGGGCTGGAACGTCTACAGCGAAGCGGCGCGCGCCGCCTACCCGCGCTCCAATCCGATGATGCGCCCGGGCACCCCCTGGGACATTGCGGAGGCCGCCGTCTACCTCGCCGCGCCCTCCGGCAAGTTCATCACCGGCGAGACGCTGACCGTCGACGGCGGCGGCCAGCATTGGGGCGAGACCTGGACGACCGGCAAGCCCGACTATTTCAGAGGCGGCGAATAACGCCCGCATGGCGGTCGCCCGACGCGCTTCCCTCACTTGCCGTCGTCGAAGCTGACGATGACGGCGGCGTTCGCGATCAGGATCGGGTCGTTGCCGAGATCGGACGGAATCTCGAGCCCGCCCGCGATCGCCTTCACGGTCTTGGTGCCATAGGGCAATTCCTTCGCGACCGCTTCGATATCGACATCTTCGGGATTCGGCACGGCGATCGTGACGTCGACGAACATGTCGTTGGCGGTCTTGCCGAGCATGCGGAAGAAGCCGAGGCTGGAATGACGGATGGCATCCGAGACGGCCCGCTTGGCGGCCTTGGTGGCGTCGCGGCCGTGGACGTCGACGCCCATGCCCATTTCGGTGATACAGCGCACGCGTGTCATGAAGGTTCCTGTTGTCGTTGGCGTGAGAGACCTTCACTCCTTCGGCCCCTGCGTGCGCGGCGTCAAGCCGGGTCCCTCGCCTCGCTTACGCGCTTGTGATCGCCGCGCGCCAGCATCCATGCCGCAATACCGGCAAGGATCGCCGCAGCCACCACCATGATGCAGGCCGCGCCCCAGCCCCATGCCGAGACCACGGCGCCGACCGCGATTGGACCGGTGACCTGGCCGAAATTGCTGCCCGTCATCAACAGGCCCATCATGACAGGCACCATCGCCGCCGATGGCGCCGCGGCGGGTGCGGTTGCAAGCAACGTCGCCGGGATCAGGCCGCCGATCGCGGAGAACAAAAGGCACAGCCAGAATGCGCCCCAGCCGCCGAGCACCGGCAGGAAGATTCCAAGCGCGGACGTGCCCATCACGAATGCCGCCACGGCAATCAGCAAATTGCGGCTGACGCCGCGCGCAAGCAGATGACCGGCGGCGAGATTGCCGACGATGTTGCCGGCCGCGGCCAACGCACTGAGCCCGCCGGCGCCTTGGCTGGACACGCCGAGCCGCTCGGTCAGCAGGATCGGCAGGAAGCTGAACAACGCAAAGAACATCAGGCTGTAGAGCGCAAACAGCACCATCAGAAGCGCCGGGGTGCGGCGCCGCGCCAGCGCGGTGGCTTCCTGCATCAGGCCGCTCCGCGCCGGGCCGGTCCGCGATGCCACTTCAGGCACAATGACGCCGGCGAGTACGAACAGCAGGGCGACAAAGGCAGCACTGGCCCACCAGATCGTGCGCCAGCCATCGAAGATCGGGCCGGCGACCAGCGCCAGCGCGATCCCGAACGGCATCACGCAGCTCCACACCGCCATGGTGACGTCGCGCGCGCTGACATCGACGACACGATCCAGCAATGCAGGAGCCGCGACCATCACCAGCAGGAAGCCGAGCCCTTCCAGCAGGCGCGACGCCAACAGCACCGCTAGCTGTGGCGCGAGCGCGCCCGAGGCTGCCCCCAGCGTGACGGCCGCGAGCCCGCACAGCAGCACCTTGCGAGCACCAACCGCGGCAATCACCACGCCCGCCGGAACGCTGCCGACAAGCCCGAGGACCGCAAAGATGCCGGCGATCGTTCCGACCGCGGCAAGGTCGATGCCGAGGCTCTGTTGCAGCATCGAGGCGGCAATCGGAACCTTGCCGACCTGCAGCGCCGCGCCGATCCCGCAACCGATCACGATGGCGACCGTGGCCCATCGCTTCGCCTCGCTCTGCTGCATCACGGCCGTCTCGATCGTCATGCGTCCACTCCGCCCTGGGTCAGAGCACAGAGATAGCGTTTCCCGACCATCGACAGGAGTGATATGTTTTGCATCCGATTGATCGATTTCATAGATCATGCTCGACAACCTCACGCTCGATCAGATCCGCACCTTTGTCGCCATCGCCGAGCGCGGCAGCTTCCGCGCCGCCGCGGCCAAACTGGCGCGGGTGCAATCCGCGGTCAGCCATGCCATCGCCAACCTCGAGGCCGAACTCGGCCTGACGCTGTTCGACCGCTCCAGCCATCGCCCGGCGCTGACGGCCGAGGGCAAGGCACTGCTGGGCAACGCGCGCGACCTGCTGCTCCGTGTCGACGCGATGCGGGCGCGGGCACGCGGCCTGGGCGATGGCGTGGAATCGGAACTGTCGCTGGTGGTCGATACGCTGTTTCCGATCGCCGCCGTCGGCGCGGCGCTGACGGAAATGCGGGCGGCCTATCCGTCCGTCAGCGTGCGGCTCGCGGTCGAACCGATGGGCGGTCCGATCGCTGGCTTGACCGAACGGCGCAGCGCGCTCGCGGTCACGGTCGGCGAGGATTTTCGCGATCCGCGTCTTGCGCTCGATGCGATCTGCGCGGTGCAGATCGTCGCCGTCGCCTCCGCCGGCCATCCGCTCGCGCGCCGCGGCCGCAAGAGCGTGGCGGATCTCGCCGATCATCTGCAGATCGTGCTGTCGGATCCGACCCCGCTGTCGGAGGGCCGCAGCTTCGGCGTGCTCTCGCCGCAGATCTGCCGGGTGAGCAATCAGGACACCAAGCACGCCATGATACTGGCCGGGCTCGGCTGGGGCCGGCTGCCGCTCTGGCAGGTGGCACGCGACCTGAAGGAGCGCCGCCTGGTGCGGGTCGAAACCGGCGCGCTCGGCCGCAACGCCACGCTCGCGATGGAGGCCTATCTCGCCCACCGGCTCGATGAACCGCTGGGACCTGCGGCACGTGCATTTGCCGATGCATTGACGCGGATCGCTGCGGGCACGCATGCGCCGAAGATCAGGGCGAAGACGGCGAAGAAACACTGAGCCGCAGCTATCGCTCGCCGGCCCTGTGGCGGCCGACCGCAAGCGCCTCAGTCCTCGATCTCGCCGCTGCGGATCGCAAGCCGGATGGCCTGCGCGGTCGTGGCGACGCCGAGCCGAAGCCGCGCACGCCGCAAATGGTTCTCGACCGTGCGTTCGGACAGGCCGAGCGATGCCGCGATGTCGGCCTGGCGTCGTCCCGCCGAAATCCAGCGCAACACCTCGCGCTCGCGCGGCGACAGGCTCGACGCACCGTTCGGCTCGTGCGCTTCCATCAGCCCGCGGGCGGCGCGGAAGGCCGCGGCGCCGATCATCGTCAGCGCCGCACGCGTCCGCGGCGACGCATCGATCCGCGTTCCGGCGAAGCTCATCGCGCCTTCGAGGCCGGTGCGCCCGAACACCGGAACCTGCAGCCCATGGAAACCGGGCCCGCGCGGCGTGCGCACCACGCGATACTTCTCGCCGCGCGCCGACATCACCTTGGTCCAGAAAAACGCCTGGTCCACATTGAGGAAATTGCGCGTCACCGGACAATGCCGGACATAGGTTTCGGCATCGACGGTCACGCCTTTGCCGAACCAGTCGCCTTCGACCCAGTAGATCCGGTCAACCAGGTCCTCACGTGCCGGCGACGCCGAGAACATCACGAACCGGTCGTAGCCGAGCGGCACGCTCGCGGACCGCACCGCCGCCTGGATCGCGGGCAAGCTCTCGCTGCCCTCGATCGCAACCACGGCTTCGATGTAGCGGTCCATGCGGTGCCATCGTGTCGTGCGGAAGGCCGGTCGCGCGCGGCCGAGCGCGTTGAGGATTTTCCCTCAAGCGAGGTCGGCCTGCAAGGCGCGCGACATTGGCCCGCCACCGGCGGCGGGGCGCGGTTCACCCCGCCCGCAGGTTGAGCCGCCGCCCGCTCAGTGCCCGCCGAGCGTATCGAGCAGAGCCCTTGCGGCTGCCTTGCCGACATTATTGGCGGCGAAGGGGCTGTCACCGGTGATCAGCTTGCGATCCTGATGGGTCTTGCCGGTGATGTCCTTGTTCAGGATCTCAACCCCGAGCGCCTGCAACTGTTCGCCGAACGCCCAGGTCAGCGCGCCCGGCATGTAGCCGATATCGGGCGTGGTCCGATCGATGGCGTCGGGAAATGCGCAGATCTTGTAGCCCTTGAAGGGATAGTCGCCCTTGGCTTCGCCGACCGCGGACGCCAGCAGCGCCGCCGGGCCATGGCAAAGCGAGATGATGTGCTTGTCGTTGTCGAGCGCCCATTTCAGGGCGGCCTTCACGTCGGTGCTTTCGGGCAAGCCGATCAGCGCACCATGGCCGCCCGGGATGAACACCGCGATATAGTCGGAATCCTTGCCGAGCTTGTTTTCGATCACGTCGGAGAGCTTCAGCGGCTGCTTCAGCCTGGCGAGATATTTCTGGTAGATGCTCTTGACCGCGTCATCCTCCTTCGGAAACGCCCAGAGCTCGAATTTGACCGGATTGCCCGACACGGTCGCGATATCGAATTCGAAGCCCGCCTTGTCGAGATGATACATCGGCAACAAGGTCTCGACGGGATGGTTGCCGGTCGAGAACATCGTGCCGTTCTGCAACAGCAGATAGCGCTCGTCCGCGGCGATCATCAGAATTTTCCAGCGGCCGCCCCTGTAGGCGTTGGGATAGTCTGCGCCGGAGAGATCCGACTTGGCCGAGGTGAATTGCCCAAGCGAGTAAGGCGACGGAGAGTAAGCATTGTTCTCCGCCGGATCGGCTACGGGACGCTTGTCCTGGGATTGCTCGGACATCGAGATATCCTCTCTCATCGTGTTGCGATCCGGCAAAGGTAAGCACGAGATCCGCGATGAGGAATGAGGGATTTCCCTCAACCCACTTTGCCGCGCATCCCTACCCCTGCTTCTGCAGCACCGTGATGTGCAGGCGGCGGCGAATCTCCATGCCTTGGCGGCGATAGAGCGCGATCGCCGAGACGTTGCTGGTGAAGACGTGCAGGAATGGAATTTCGCCGCGCGCCACGATCTGGCGGGCGACCGCCGACAGCAGCGCCTGCGCGTAGCCATGGCCGCGATGCTCCGGATGCACGCAGACGGCGGTTATCTCGGTGTAGTTCCCCGGCTTCATCCGTTCGCCGGTCATCGCGACCAGTTCGCCATTGATGCGGATGCCGAGAAAGCTGCCGAGCTCATGCGTCCGCACACTGAACGGGCCGGGCTTTGTCAGCTCCGTCAACGCCATCATCGCAGGAACATCGGTAGCGCCGAGCGTGACGATCTCGACGCCGGGCACAGAATGGTCCGCGGGCACGCCGATCATCTGCTCGCCGGTCTCGGCCAGCAGCACCTTGAACTGCGGCGGCACCGGGACAGGATCGGGCGTGAACAGCACCGCGATGTCAGGTCCCGACAGCAGTGCACCGAGCGCGGCAAAGCTCCTTGGCGACATGTCGACCATGTCGGCGAAGGGTGCGATCGCGAGCGGAAAGCGCCGCGCATCGGTGCCGCCTTCCGCCAGCTCGCGTTGTCTCGTGGTCAGCGCGCTCCAGATTGGGCGATCGAGCGGATGATTGGGCGGGACTTCGGACATGCGGCGCTTCGCTCCTGATTTTCCTCGAACAGAGCAAGAAGCGCAGGCAAAATCCAGCATGGCGTGTTGTGGTTGTGGCTCACAATCACGCCAGCAGGTGAAACCCCGCTACGCCACCTTCAGGCAGAGCTCGGTGCCACCTTTGAGCGGCAGCGTGATCGACACGAAGCCATTGTCGGGATCGCGCACGAACTCCAGGAAATCCGCCTCGGCATTGTCGTTCATGACGTAGCCGCCGACCCGAAGCTGCGGCGCGACGATCTCGATCACCTGGCGCGCCAGCGTCGGCCCCTTGTCGCCCGGCCAGCCGTCGATCAGGATGAAGTCGACGAGACCACCGAGATCGCGCAGCGTCTTGCGCGCATCGCCCTCGCGGATGTCGGCGTAGTCGGCAAGGCCGGCCTCCGCAAGATTGCGCTTCGCCGCTGCGACCTTGGCCGGCACGATCTCCGACCCGATCACGGTGCCGCCGCCATTGTCGCGCATCGCGGCGGCGAAATAGAGCGTCGACATTCCGACCGAGGTCGCGAACTCGGCGACGCGCTGGGCGCGCAAGCCGCGGCACAACAGATAGATCAGCTCGCCCTGCTCCGGGTGGATCGAGAATCCCTGCTCGGCATAGTCGTGCGGGTCGCGGCTGCCGCTCTGCATCGGATTGCCGCGCACGGGCGCCCGGCGGGTGGCCTGCAGGCGCTCGATGACGGCCGTGACGCGGGCATCGCGGATCGCGCTGTGCGGTTCGGCGTTGTACATGAAGGGGCTCCTTTGCGACTGCGTCATTGCTGCAGGATCTCAGCGGCCGCGCGGTCGAGGATCTTTGCGATCCGCCGCGCCTCTGCGGCATCGCAGCCGCGCTTCTGGCGCAGCGCGCTCTTCAGCGCGTGACGGGCGCGGTGCACCTCGTCGGAGGCTTCGCCATCGAAATCGCTCACACCGGCGAAGGCTTCGCGCACCTCCTCCATGCGGCGGCCGATCCGCGACAGCGCCTCGAGAATGGTATCCGCGGTCGCGCGGTTCTCGCCGAGATACGCCATGCCCTGCTCGGTGATGCTGTAGAGCTTGCGCGCCGCGTCCTGGGTGACGCTGGCATGGCCGATCTCCTCGAGGAACGTCAGCGCCGGATAGATCACGCCCGGGCTCGGGCTGTAGAAGCCGTCCGACCGCTCTTCGATCCTCTTGATCAGCTCGTAGCCGTGCGCCGGCTGCTCGCCGAGCAGCGCCAGGATGACCAGTTGCAGATCCTGCGACGAAAGCCGCCGCGATCCCGGAAAATCACCGCCGCCACCCCGCCCGAAGAAGCCATGGCCGCCGCGGCCAAAGCGGTGACCGCCCCTGCCATGCCGGCCCATGGCGAAGAACCCAAACCGGAAGCCGTCATCGTCCCGGTCGCGAAACATCGATCGTCTCATTTGTGCATTCCCTACTGAAAACATATCTTACGATATATCTACAGATGGAGGGACAACAACCCACATTTTCGTGAAATTTCCGAAATGCACGGCGACGACTGCTGGCCGAGGACTGGCCGGGCTCTCAGTCCGGGGCTTGCCGACCTTCATGCGGCTGGCCTATGGCTTTGAACGCCTTCCAGCCCCGCGACTCATGCGCCCCAAGACCTTCGAAGCCCATTGCCTGCGCCTGCCCGCCGCCACCAAGGTGGTGCAATGGGAAGGCACGTCGGTGTTCAAGGTCGGCGGCAAGATGTTCGCGCTGGCCGGCGGCTACATCGAGAGCACCGGCGGCTTCATGTTCAAGACCTCGAACATGGCCTATCACCTTCTGATCGAGCAGGGCCTGGCGCGGCCGGCGCCGTATCTGGCGCGCGCCAAATGGGTGCAGTTGATGGCGAACGACTCCCTGCCCGACGCTGAGCTCAAGGCCTATCTCGACCAGGCGCATGCGCTCATCGCCGGAAAGCTCACGCGGAAGTCGCGCAAGGCGCTCGGGCTCGACTGATCGCCGGAGCCGCGACGCGGCTCAACCACCCAGCGGCTTGTCGGAATCGCCCGACAGCAATTTCGGGAACAGCTCCTTGAAGGCGAACTTGTCGTCGCCCTTGGCGCGGTCGAAGCGCAGCACGACGTCGAACCGGCTGCCCTCCCATTTGGTCGGCGGGGTGCCCTTGCTGACCGGGATCAGCGGAAGGATATCGGAGATGATCGCCTTGTGCTCCCAGCACAGCAGCACGACGCCCTTCAGCGCCAGCACCGCAGGCACCAGCCTCGGCTCATCGCCCTTGCCAAAGCTTTCGTTCGGGGTCAGGCCGCGCCGTGCGGCAAGCGCCGAGATCGTCTCGGCCGGACGGCTCGACGGCGGCTGATTGGCCGTGGTGCCCGGTGTCGCGGCATAGATTGCATCGGGCTTGGCATAGTCACCGCCGGTGAGATCGGTGCCGAACAACGCGGTCCACGCGCCCGCACGCTCCCACCCACGGAGCACAAGCGACTCGGTGTCTGAGACGCCATCCGCGGTGAAACCGGGTCCCGGCCAGGAATCGCCCGGCTTCTCGGCATGACGGATGATGAAGAGCGTGAGCGCGTCCATGGGCGGCCTCTCGGGAGAAGATGTGTGGCAGGATCCGGCGTCGGCGACGTCGATCCTATCCCCGATACAGCCTCCGGTTGATGAACCGCATCACAGTTTGCGAAAACTCGCGCGGTACTGCGCCGGCGACACGCCGAGCCGCTCGGTGAACACGATCCGCATCCGGTCGGCCGAACCGAAGCCGCAGTCGAATGCAACCGCCTTCAGCGGCCGGTCTGAGCCCTCGAGCAGCCGGCGCGCGGCGTCGACCCGCGCCCGCTCGACGAATTCGTGCGGCGTGATTCCGGTCTCCTGCGCAAAGGCGCGGCCGAAATTGCGCACGCTCATGCCGACGGCTTCCGCCAGCGACTGCAGCGTGTGGCGCTCGCCGACATGCTGCATGACATGCGCCTGCGCGCGCGCAATCGGCGAATCCTCATCGACCGGCGCGGTGAGATAGGGACTGAATTGCGACTGCCCGCCCTGGCGCTGCGCCACCACGACCAGGCGCTTGGCCACCGCGACCGCAACCTGCGGCCCGTGCCGCTCGGCGACCAGCGCGAGCCCGAGATCGATCCCCGCGGTCACGCCAGCCGAGGTCATCAGATGTCCGTCGCGAATGTAGATGCGGTCGAAGATCACCTCGGCCGCGGGAAAGCGCGCCGCCAGCCGCTGCGCGTTCTGCCAATGCGTCGTCACCTTGTGGCCGTCGAGCAGCCCGGCATGGCCGAGCGCGAAGGCGCCGGTGCAAATCGAACCATAGAGCTCGGCGCGCGCGGGCGCCCCACGCAGCCACTGTGTCAGTTCGGGATCCGGCGCGGCATCGGGCAATGCCGGCCCGCCCGCCACCAGCAGGATATCGAACCTCTCTTGTGCCTCGGCGAAGCTGAGATCGGCCGATATCTTCATGCCGTTCGACGCGCGGAGCGGTTCGCAGTCGGCACCGACCAGCACGGTCTCATAGCCATCGCCCGCTGGCACAAAGCCGTTCGTCTCCGCGAACACGTCGACGGGACCCGCGACATCGAGCGCCTGAACCCCTTCGTGAATCGCGATCGCGACCCTCTGAACCGCCATGCCTTCTCCCTGCCCGCTGGCGCGAAACGACGTCTGGTTGGCCCGATCCGGCGGCGCGCGATCGTTGCGGGATCGGGCCAAAACGGGCGACAAGCACCCCACGGATCGCGCCATCCGGCGATCCGCACACACCGCAGAGACAAGCGCCGGGCTCGCGTGTTCGCACGCCACGGCATCGTCTTGCCACATCGAGGAGCGTCTTGAAATGACCGAGATCATCGCCGGCATCCGCGTACCCGACAGCGCGATGGCCCGCGCCGCCACCCAGCTGGTATGGGATACCGAGGACGCCCTGCTCTACAATCACAGCCGCCGCGTGTTCTTCTGGGGCGCGCTGACCGGCAACCGCCGCAAGCTGAAATTCGATCCCGAACTGCTCTATATCGGCGCCATGTTCCACGACATGGGCCTCACCGCTGCTCACGCGAGCCCCGATCTGCGCTTCGAGGTCGACGGCGCCAACGCTGCACGCGACTTCCTCAAGGGCTATGGCGTTCCGGAGCGCGACATCGAGGATGTCTGGACCTCAATCGCCCTGCACACCACGCCTGGCGTCCCCGAGCATATGCGTCCGACCATTGCGCTGGTCACCGCCGGCGTCGAGATGGACGTGCTCGGCATCGCCTACGACGATTTCTCGCACGAGCACCGCGACCATGTCTGCGCGCACCATCCGCGCGAGGCGAATTTCAAGGAGAACATCATCGATCATTTCGCCGCCGGCACCATCAGGAAGCCGCTGACGACCTTCGGCAACGTCAAGGCCGACGTGCTGGCGCTGAAGGACATGAACTATAGCAGGACGAACTTCTGCTCGATCATCCTCGGCTCGAAATGGCCGACATGACGCGACGTCAATGGCGGTTGGCAGGACCGTGGTCGGGGCCGGGATCCCGACCGGCGGCCGCGTGGGAGAGCCGGCCCATGTAATGCGCCCAACCCTTGTCGTGGCTCTCGCACTGCGCGGCGTTCGGCAGGCCGCTATGGGTCATGCGGAGCAGCGTGCCGTTGTCCTGCTCCATCAGGTCGATCTCGATCAGGCTCGATCCCGGCGGCACTTCCTCGCTGCCCTCCCAGCCGAAGCTGTAGGCGAGACGATGCACCGGCACGACCTCGCGGAACGCTCCGCGCGCGGCGCGGCTGCGATCACTGCCGAGCCCCTTGAGGAAGTAGAGGCCCCCGGGATGCGTCTCGGTCGCGGCTTCCAGCCCCATCCAGCTTACGATCTTTTGCGGATCGGTCAGGAAGGCGAACACGGTTGCAGCCGGGGCTGCGATCTGGATCTCGCGTTGAACGATGAAGGCTTCAGTCATCGATCCATGCTCCATTGACAGTCGGCGCTCAGGGATAATTCGTGACAAGGGTGGTGCGTCAACCCCATGATACAAGGGTGGTGCGTCAACCCCATGATGGTGTGATGCAATTGTCCTCGACGTTGAGCTGGCTGGTCGACGCCGCCGCCGAGACCGCGGGCGCCAACCGGTTGTTGGCGGACCTCGGTAGCCACCTTATCACGGATGGCCTGCCGCTTGCCGGCGGCGCTCTGACGCTCGAGGTTCCGCACCCCCTGATTGCAAGACGAACCTGGCTGTGGCGTGCCGACAATGGCGAGGTCATCGAAGCGCTCGGATTCGCGCCGGAACAACCTTTTGCGATGCCCGATATGGTGGGATCCGGCGACGCCGGCCGGCGCTGGCTCGGAACTCTCGCGCCCGGCCCGATCCACGAGGGCACGATTGGAACGCGGCCGGACGGCCCGACCCTCGGTTGGATCGGGACACGCGCCTTCACGCCTGCCGAGGCGGATCAATTGCGCGAGGCGGCGCGGTTCATGGCCGCGCCGCTCGCCGCGCTCGCGGCGCGCGCGACACTGACGGCGGCGCTGGAGGCGTATCTCGGCCGGCGCAGCGCCGCGCGCGTTCTGGCATCGCCATTGCGGCGCAATACCGGCGAAACCATCCGGGCGGCACTGCTGTTTGCCGACCTCCGCGGCTTCACCGCGCTGTCGGAAAGCCATCCGCCTGCCGAGGTGATCGCGGCGCTCGATGCCTGGTTCGACCGCATCGCGGGCGCCATCCACGCCTTCGGCGGCGAGGTGTTGAAATTCATCGGCGACGGCCTGCTTGCGATCTTTCCGGTCACGACCAGCGCGCGCAGCGCATCCGAGGCGGCATTGCGCGCGGTGTCGGCGGCGCGCGTCGGCATGGCGCATCTCGATGCAGAGCGACGCAAGCAGGGCTTGCCGCCGTTGCCATTCGGCGCGGCGCTACATCTTGGCGAGGTGCACTGGGGCAATATCGGCGCCGCCGACCGCCTCGACTTCACCGCGATCGGCGCCGCGGTCAATCTGGTGAGCCGGCTCGAAGGGCTCTGCAAGCCGCTCGAGCAGACCGTGCTGGTTTCGGGCGCCCTCGCCGCCGAGACCGAGACGCCGCTGGTCGCGCTCGGCAGTCATGAATTGCGCGGCATTGCGCGGCCATGCGCGGTCTTCACTTTGCCGGAGACTTGAACCGGTCATCTGAACAGGCGCAGCCATGGCGCCAGATGAAATGCGCTCATCAGCGCGTACATCGGGACCATGCCCTGCAATGACAGCGGTCCCTGCATCGCGCCGCAGATCATGTCGGCCGGCGCCATCGCGGCAATCAGCGCCATCACGGCGAAGGTCGGCGCCGCCGCCAGCGACAGAAAGCGCGCCACGATGGGCCCGCGTCCGCTGAACCGCCCCCTCACCCAACCTTCTCGTGTTTCGAAACCGGTCATCGTTCGATCTCTCTGGAGATGATCCATGTCGTCATGTGCTAGGTTAGGACCGGGCCTCGGAGGGTGAGAGTGACAAGTGTGTCGGGATTCGAATGGACTCGCTGATCATAGCTGCGGCGCGCGCGCTCGCGGCGGGTGATCCCCTCGGCGCACTGAAACGGGTGGCCCTGCGCGACGATGCGCCGGCGCTGGCGCTGCGCGGCATCGCGATGGCCCGGCTCGGCGATTTCGCCCGCGCCAAGGAGCTGTTGCGGCGCGCCGGCCGCGCCTTCGGCCCGCGCGAAGCCGTCGCGCGGGCACGCTGCGTGGTGGCGGAGGCCGAGATCGCGCTGGTGTCGCGCGACCTTTCCTTTCCCGGCAAGAGCCTCGCCGCGGCGCGCGCAACGCTCGCGGCACGAGGCGATGCGCTCAATGCCGCCCATGCCGGCTATCTCGAAATCCGCCGCCTGATGCTGATCGGGAGCCTCGATGCGGCCGAGCGCATGCTTGCTGGCCTCGACCCGGCACCGTTCCCGCCGGCGCTGCGGGTCGGCCATGAACTGGTCGTCGCCGGAATCGCGATGCGGCGGCTGCAGACCAAGCCGGCACGCGATGCGTTGGCCCTCGCAAGGGAAGCCGCGCGCCGCGCCGGCATCGCCGAGCTCGCGGCCGAGGTCGAGAGTACCGCGCGCCTGCTCGCCACGCCCGCGGCGCGCCTGATCGCGCGCGGTAGCGAGCGGCCGCTCCTGCTCGAGGAGGTCGAAGCCCTGATGGCGTCGAAGGCGCTCGTCGTCGATGCCTGCCGCTACGTCGTGCGCGATATCGGCACGACGGTCTCGCTGACCCGGCGGCCAGTGCTGTTCGCGCTTGCCCGCGCGCTGGGCGAAGCGTGGCCGCAGGACGTGTCGCGCGGCACGCTGATCGCGCGGGCGTTTCGCGGCAAGCATGCCGATGAATCACACCGGGCGCGGCTGCGGGTCGAGATCGGACGGCTGCGCCGGGCGCTGCGGCCGCTGGCCGATCTCAGCGCGACACCGGACGGCTTTGTGCTCCAGCCGCATGGCCGGCGCGAGGTGACCGTGCTGGCGCTGCCGGTCGAGGAGGAGCATGCCGCGGTGCTGGCTTTTCTCGCCGACGGCGAGGCCTGGTCGAGCTCGGCGCTGTCGGTCGCACTAGGGGCGAGCCAGCGCACCGTGCAGCGTGCGCTCGACGCGCTGGCCGCCACCGGCAAGGTGCAATCGGTCGGCCGCGCCCGCGCCCGGCGCTGGATGACGCCGCCGGTGCCGGGATTCACGACGACGTTGTTACTCCCTGCCCCGCTGCCGAACGGCTAGCATCGGGGCGCAATCGGAAGCGTTTTCGAGCGAAGCGGATACCGGTTCGCGTGAAGAAAACGCGTCAAAGCAGGATTCTGGAGCCTCGATTCTGATTCAATCAGAATTGAAGCTCCAGGCGACAGGAGCGCACATGAAAAAGGCCACGGCCGAGATCATCCGGGAATACGGCCCCTTCGACGGCGTCGAGAACGTCGGCGGCGTCAGCTTCGACGGCGAGCAGGTCTGGTTCGCGGCCGGCGATCGCCTGGTCGCCTTCGATCCCGACAGCGGCAACACCACCCGCACCCTCGATATCGCGGCTCATGCCGGCACCGCCTTCGACGGCAAGCACCTCTATCAGATCGCCGAGGACCGCATTCTGAAGATCGAGCCGAACAGCGGGCGCGTGATATCCACCATCCCCTCACCCGGCGGCGGCCGCGACTCGGGCCTCGCCTGGGCGGAGGGCTCGCTGTGGGTCGGCCAGTATCGCGACCGCACCATCGTTCAGATCGATCCGGAAACCGGCAAGGTTCTGCGCACCATCGAAAGCAACCGGTTCGTCACCGGCGTCTCCTGGGTCGATGGCGAACTCTGGCACGGCACCTGGGAAGGCGATGAAAGCGACGTGCGGCGCATCGACCCGCAGACCGGCGAAGTCATGGAAAAGCTGGAGATGCCGCAGGGCGTGTTCGTCTCTGGCCTCGAGTCCGACGGCGCCGACCGCTTCTTCTGCGGAAGCGGCTCCGCCAACAACAAGGTGCGTGCCATCCGGCGACCGAAGCGCAGCCGCACGTGAAGCGATTTGCGATCACCTTTCGGCCAGTGAAAGAATAGAGCGGATCACCTGACGCTTCTCGTCCGACAAACCCGCGAGCAGCGCCTCGTCGAGATGCTGTTCTCGGATGAGCCGTGCGAAGACAAGCGGGAGCTGCGAGTATCGATAGTCGAACATCTCATCGAGCTCCCTCCTTCGCTGGTGCAGATACTCGCCAACTTCCCACATCTCCGACGGCGTCGCTGCCGCAACGGCCCTGCTCTTGAATTCGACCATCACCTTGGCGAGTGCGCACTCCACCGCCGAATCATAGGCCTTGCGCGCAATCTTCTTCTCGGCCGGGGACCATTGGAGATCACGGTACATAGTGGGCTCTCGTGCGCCTGACGTCGTGCCAACAGTCATGGCATTCAGCCGTAGACGCCCGACCGATGCAATGACACCACAACGTTGCCCCTTTTGCCCGCCGCTCGGCAAGACCAATGCGTCTGTCCGAGCGGCGCGCTGCATGACGGAGTTAAACCTCATGCCGGCGCAGGCACCGCCGTGGGCCGCGCCGCCGGCATCGGGCGGAAGGTCATCATGATCAGGAACGCGCCGATGCCGACCGCCCAGGAGCCGACATAGAGCCACGTGTAGCTCGCGAAGGTGTCGTAGATCAGCCCACCGGCGAGCGGTCCGGTCGCCATGCCGAGGCTGCCGGCCATCGCGGTGCCGCCGATCACCGTACCCATCATCCGCAGCGGAAAATTCTCGCGGATCAGCACGGAATACAGCGGCATGGTGCCGGCATAGATGAAGCCGAAGATCGCGGCGACCGCGTAGAATGCGGCGAGCTCGCGCACGAAGACGTAGCCGAGCGCGCCGAACGCCTGCGCCAGCAATCCGAGCACCAGCACGCGCTTGGCGCCAAAGCGGTCGCCGAGCAGGCCGAAGGCGATGCGGCCGCCCATCCCGGCGAGCCCTTCGACGCTGTAGATCGTCACCGCAGCAACCATCGGAATGCCGCAGGTGACCGCGTAACTCACGGTATGGATGATCGGGCCCGAATGGGTCGCGCAGCAGAAGAAATTGGTCGCAATCAGGATGATGAATTGCGGCGAGCACAGCGCCTGCGCCAGCGACATCGGCGGTTCGCCGTTTTCGGAGACCGCTTCAGCGTGGTCGCCCTGCAGCGCCGGCGGGCGGCGCACCAGGAATGAGACCGGGATCATGATCGCGCCGACCACGCCCGAGACGATCAGCATCGCGGTGCGCCAGTCGTGGTGGGAGATCAGCCAGGCCGCAAGCGGCGACATCGTCATCGGGGCCATGCCCATGCCGGCCGACACCAGCGAAACGGCGAGGCTTCGATGGGTGTCGAACCAACCGGTGACGCAGGCCATCATCGGCGCGAAGATCGCCGCCGTTGCCGCGCCGACCACCGCGCCGAACACGAACTGAAAGGCCAGCAGCGATGTTGTCTGGCTGGCCAGCGCGAGGCTTGCCGCCAGCACGACCGATCCGGTCAGCACCACCGGAAGCGGCCCGAAGCGGTCGGACAGCGTGCCCCAGATCATGCTGGTGAAGGCCATCGCGAGAAAGCCGATCGTCATCGCGCTGGAAATGCCGGTCACCGACCAGCCGGTCTCGCGCGCCATGGGCTGGAGGAACACCGGCAGCGAGAACATGCCGCCGATCGCGACACAGCCGAGCAGGCCGCCAGCCGCGGCGATCACCCAGCGATAGGTTGAATTGCTCATTCCGGAACTCCTATGCAGCTCGTTCTGGCTGCAAGACGAACGGACCGGAGTGGAACCGACAGCTGGCGCGCCCGCCAGCTCACTTTTTTGCGAGCGTGGCGTCTGGCGCGGCTACCGAGATATTCCTTCTGGTCAGTGGCCAGCCAGACTGCACCCCGGCTTCGGTGCGATCTCGCCGAGTGCTCGCACCTGCACGAATTCCGAACCCTGCGTCCTGGCGATGAACATGCTCATCGCCGCTTGATGGTCCTGACCGAGCGTGACAGGGCCGGTCGGCGACGGAATGGCGAGGTCCGCCATCGCGTCGATGATCGCCTCCTTGTCGAGCTTGCCGGCCTTCTCGGCCGCCGCCTTGAGCGCGATCAGCGTGTTGTAATGCGTCATCACATAGTTCGACACCGCGACACCCGGCTCTGCGGCGGCGCGCGCCTTCGCCACGAACGCCTTGACGGCCGGATCCTCGCTCGCCGCGACCGCCGGCACCACTGTGACCATGTTCTGGCCCTTGCCGCGGAAGATGCCGAGGTCGACCTCGGACAGTCCGAGGAATGCCACGGTGATGTCCTTTAGCAATCCGGCCTCGTCGGCCTGCCGGATGAAATCCATCCCGTCGCCCTTCAGCGCGAACAACAGCACCTTGGCCTTGCTCGCCGCGACCTCCTTGATCAGCGGTGAAAAGTCGGTCTCCGTCCCCAGCGTGTATTTGGTCGCGACCACCTTGCCGCCGAGCTTCTCGATCAAGGGCTGCGCGATGCCGAACATCTGGTGCGGCCAGACCCGGTCGGCGCCGAGCAGGAAGTACGTGTTGCCGAAGGTTTGCGTCATGTAGGGCAGCAGCTGGCCGAGCTCCTGGCTCGGCACCGCGCCGAACGAAAACAGATAGCGGCTACATTTGCCGCCCTCGTAATTGGTGGCATAGAGCAGCGGCGTCTTCGAGCTCTCGGCAAGCGGCACCAGCGCATTCAGGTTGCGCGAGGTGATCGGACCGACCACCGCCAGCACGCCCTGCTTCTCGACCAGCGAGCGCATCGCCTCGGCGGCCGAACCCGGCCGGGTCTTGTCGTCGACATAGATAACCTCGACCGGCCGGCCGAGAATGCCGCCCACCGCGTTGATATCCTTGGCGGCGAGATCGAGCCCGAGTTTCGCCTGCTGGCCGTAAAGCTCGACCCCGCCGGAAAACGGCAGCACCGCGCCGACGCGGATCGGTTCGCCGGATTCCGCTGCGCACGAAGGCTGCAGCAACGCGGCGCAGACTAGCAGCGCGAGCGTCGTGCAGATGATCGAGCGTGATGCCATGTACGTCGTCCCTTCAAGCTTGATACAACCATGCTTGATCGAGGTTATCGGCGCGGCACTGAAGAATTCGTCAAGCGCGCCCCCATTTGCGTCACATTCGAGGCTATGCTCACTCCGCGCGTCGAGAATTTCCGCGCGCCTTCTTCCCCAAGATTTCAAGCCTATCGGGCAACCCGCGTTCGCGGAGTGCTCGTTCATGCGGTGTGACGATTGATAAAAGGATACCTCTTGCAAAACCGCTTCGTCCTGATCTCCGGCTGCTCCGGCGCCGGAAAATCGACGCTGCTGGCCGATCTGCGTGCGCGCGGCTATCCGGTCGTCGAGGAGCCCGGCCGCCGTATCATCGCCCATGAGCTCGCGTCCGGCGGCAAGGCGCTGCCGTGGGTCGATGCGGCAGCATTCCTGCATCGCGCCATTGACGTCGCACTGAAAGATATGGAGATGGCCAAAGCCCATTCCGGATGGGTGTTCTTCGATCGCGGCCTGGTCGACGCGGCGTCGGCGCTCAGGCATTGACGGGCGAGCCGGTGCTGCACCCGACCTGCTCCGTCCATCGCTACCACAGATGCGTGTTCATGACGCCGCCGTGGCCCGAGATCTACCTCACCGATCCGGAGCGGCGGCACGGCTTCGAGGCCGCAATGGCCGAGTATCGGCGGCTGATGGAGACGCTTCCAACGCTCGGCTACGACGTGATCCACCTGCCGAAGGTATCGCCGTCCGCGCGCGCCGATTTCGTGCTGGCGACGCTCGGCGGCGGCATCCTGACTGAGGCCTGATCAGGCCGTCACTCCGCGGCCTCGCGCTGCGGAACGCCCTGCTCGACGTCGAGCTGCAAGATGTCGTTGAAGCGATTGAAGGCGCCGCACAGCGCGATCCGCCAGGTCAGCTCGACGATCTGCGCTTCCGAGAAATGTTCGCGCAGCCGTGCGAAGATCTCGTCGCGGGTCTTGTTCCAGTTGTTGGTTACGGCGATCGCATATTCGACCACGAGCTTGTCGAGCGCATCGAGCTCGGGATGATCCTGATAGTCGAGCAGCCGTTCGGCGCCCGCTTCCGAAACTCCCTGGATCGCGAGCTTCGGCGCATGGTGCGACACGCAATAATCGCACTTGTTCAGCAGCGACACCGTCACCAGCGCGAGCTCGAGATGCCGCTTCGAGACCACCGCCTCGTCGGCGAGATCGACCAGCAGCGACCACATGTGCTTGAAGATCGGCGGGCGCTGCGCCATGACGCCGGCCTGGTTCTCGAACGCGCCATAGGTGGTCATCTTGTCCCACAGCGGCTTGAGCTCGCCCGGCAGGTCGTTCCTGGTCTTGATTGACACGCGTGACATGGATTGCCTCGGATCGGAAATTGAACCAATGCAGCCTGCCCCGCTTCGCCTGATACCGCAAGCGGCAGCACGGCATGGCAGGCGTCACGCTGGCCGCAACCCGCGGCGCGGTCCGGCAAGCGGAGCAACCGTCGGCTCAAAACGACGTCCCGCCTCCGAACCGGAACTCCTGCACGATGTCGTACTTGCCCTTCGTGATCGGCACGGCGTAATCGAAGCGCAGCGGGCCGAACGGCGAGGCCCAGATCAGGCCGACACCGACCGAGGTTCGCACCACGTTCCCATCGTCGTATTGAAGGCCGCATTTGCAAGCAGCCGTATTCACCTCGCCGGTTGGGGCCCACGACGTCGGGCCTTGATAACCCCAGAGCGAGCCGGCGTCCGCATAGACAGCCCCCTTCAGCCCAACCTCAGAGGGCAGGAACCAGAACGGCATCTGCAGCTCCATCGACGCACCCCAGTATTTGGTGCCGCCGAGCGCATCCCCGACCGCGCCAAGGCTCGCATAGGTGATGTCGCGCGGGCCGATGCCGTTGGTGGCAAAGCCGCGCACCAGATTCGGCCCCATCTGGAAATGATCCAGCATGCGCAGATCGTTGTCGCCGACCTTGGTGAGCAGGCCGCCCTGCAGGTGGATCAGTCCGACCAGGTCGGACACCAGCGGCGTATAGTATTTCGCGTCGACCGCGCTCTTCAGATACGTCACGTCGCCGCCGACGCCGGCAAAGTCCTGCTTGAAGTCGATCAGCAGGCCATCGGTCGGGTTCTTGTTGTTGTCGACGGTGTTGTAGCTCAGGGTGTAGCCGATCTGCGAGGTCCAGGTCGCCCCTGCGGCCAGCTCCTTGCGCACCGGCAAGGTGGATTCGCCGTCGCCGTAGCAGCCATATCCATACAGCCCCGACGAGACCGAGTTGGTGGGATCGACGCCGCCGAGCACACTCTGGATGTAGGCAGGCGTCGGATTGAACGCGAGCGACGGGTTGGACGGATTGTTGTTGCAGTTCGCGTAGGCGCTATCGAGCGAGATTTCCTGCTGATAGAGCGAGTATCGCAACTGGAGGGTCAGGTCTTCGCGCAAGGCCAGGCCGAGCCGCGGCGAGAACCCGATCGTATTCACGCCATAGGTCGTGTAGTCCGTCGGCAATTGCTCCTTGTAATACGCATCGAGCCCGAGCGCGACGCGATAGTCGAGCAAATACGGTTCGACAAAGGACAGCGACAGGCCGCGCGAGTACTGGCCGTAGCTGACCGTTGCCTTGGCAAACAGGCCACGGCCGAGCAGATTTCGCTCCGAGATGCTGACCTCGGCGAGCGCGCCGTCCGTCGTGGAATAACCGCCAGACACCGAGAAGTCGCCGGTCGACTTTTCCTCCAGGTTGACGATCAGAACGACGCGATCGCTCGTCGAGCCGGGCTCGGTGGTGATCTTGACCGTCTTGAAATAGTCGAGATTCTTCAGCCGCCGCTCGGCGCGATCGACCAGCGCACGGTTATATGCATCGCCCTCGGAGAGATCGAACTCGCGCCGGATCACGTAGTCTCGGGTGCGGCCGTTGCCGCGAATGTCGATCCGCTCGATATAGGTGCGCGGCCCCTCCTCCACGCGAAACATGATCCCCACCGTGTGGGCCTCGAAATTCCGTGCGCCGTCCGGACGGACCACCGCGAAGGCGTAACCGCGGCGTGACGCTTCGATCTGCATGTCCTCGACCGACTTCTCGACCGCCTCGACATTGTAGAGCGAGCCTTCGCCGACGCGCGACAATGAACGCAGCGTCGTCGGATCGAAGCCCGCAATGTTCGAGCGGAAACTCACCGTCGCAACGCGGTACTGCTGCCCCTCATCGATCTTGAACGTCACCTGAAAGCCCTTGCGCTCCGGATCATACTCGGCGAGCGCTGCCACGACCTGGACGTCCGCGTAGCCGTGCTTCAGATAGAAGCGGCGGATCAGGTCACGGTCGGCCTCGACCCGATCCGGGTCGTAGATGTCGGCATTGCCGAGAAAGCTCAGGAAGTTTGTCTCATGGGTCTTGATCACGTCTTTCAGGCGCGCCGCCGAAAAACTGTTATTGCCCATGAACGCGATGGTCTTGATGCCGGTCTTCGCTCCCTCGTCGACGGTGAAGACGAGATCGACGCGATTGTTCGAGCGCTCGATGATTTCCGGCGTAACGTGCACGTCGTAGCGGCCTGAGCGCCGATAGATCTCGGCGATCCGCAGTGCATCGGACTGCACCATCGGCCGCGACAGGGTGCCCCGCGGCTTGGACTGCATTTCGGCCGAGAGCTGCTCGTCCTTGATCTTTTTGTTGCCCTCGAACGCGACGCGGTCGATCACTGGATTCTCGATCACGGAAACGACGATCCTGCCGCCCGCCTGATTGATCTTGACGTCCTGGAACGACCCGGTCCCGACCAGCTCCTTGAGGGCGTCGTCGATGGCAGCTTGATCGAGATGGCCGCCGGGCCCCGGCCTGAAATAGGAGCGGATGGTCTCCGCCTCTACCCTCCGGTTGCCTTCGACCGTGATCGCATCAAGCGATTGGGCCGCCGCCGGAGCCAACAATGGCCATATCACCGGCGCCCCCGGAATCGAAAAGCCCGACAGCACGATCGCCGCGACAAAGCCCCGCCACGTCTTCATTCCACACCTCGCGAACAAGCCCCCCGTTGTGTCGGGATGGTGACGGCTGCGGTGTGGCTGCAGGATTGCGGAATTATTTCCAGTGGTTTGGGACTGTTAGCGCGACGCGATGCAGCCAGCATCGCGGATTGTTTCGGGCTGCGAGCGACGCTTACAGTTCAGAAACACTATGCTTACGAAAAGGCGCAATGCCGCCCACAAGCGACGCCTATGCTGGTCGATTGGTGGCTGAGCGCGCACCAGATCGCGCACAACATGACTTTGACAGGACCTAGTCGCTGACCATGCTTGCACACACTCCAAAGATCCTGGTCGTCGAGGACGATCTGCCGACCAGAGACTTGATCGCCCGCTACCTGCGCGACCAATCCTGCCTGGTGGCCACGGCCTCGAACGGCAGGGAAATGGATCGTTACCTCGCCGGGCATTCGCTCGATCTCGTCATCCTCGATCTGATGCTGCCCGGAGAGGATGGATTGACCCTGTGTCGCCGCCTGCGCGGCGACTCGACGATCCCGATCATCATGCTCACGGCGAAAGGCGAGGACCTCGACCGGATCCTCGGGCTCGAGATGGGCGCGGACAATTATCTCGCCAAACCGTTCAATCCGCGTGAGCTGCTGGCGCGGATCAACGCGGTGCTGCGCCGCCAGGCCCAGGCCGGCCTTGCCGGGCGCTCGGGCCAAAGCGCCGCGCGCCTGCGCTTCCAGGACTGGACCATCGATCTTCGCCTGCGCGAACTGCGCGATCCCGACGGCGCCCAGGTCCCGTTGACCAGCGCGGAGTTCGACCTGCTGCAGGTGTTCTGCGAGCGACCCGGCCGGATCCTCACGCGCGATGGCCTCTTGACCATGACGCGCAGCCGGCCGGCCAGTCCATTCGGGCGCAGCATCGACGTCTTGGTCAGCCGGCTTCGCCGCAAGCTCGATACGAGCGAAGGATCGTCGGTGATCCGGACGGTACGCACCGGCGGCTACATCTTCACACCGCATGTGGAGGACGCATGAGCTGGACCCGCAGGATTGCCGCGCTTTTCAGCTTCCACCGGATCAGTGGCCAGATCGCCGCGCTGATCCTGCTGTCGCTGGTGCTCATCCATGCGCTGATCGGGCTTTATTTCGTCAGCCAGAAGCCGAGATCGTTCGCGGACAGGCCGATCCATCAGTTCCAGCTGGTTGCCAAGCTTCTGGCCGAGGCCCCTGCGGCCGATCGCGCAACGCTGTTGCGCGCGGCCGATCGAGCCTTTCCTCGCCTGCACCTCACATTGCGCGACGCAGGTCCGGGCTCGTCTGACAGTGCTTCGTCAGAGCCGCCCGGCGTCGACGATATCGACGAGTTTTCCTCGAAGACCGCGCCGGCGGCGGTTCGGTTGCCGGACGGAGTCCTGTTCGAAGCGACGATCGGCCCGACGAAAATGCCGCCCTTCTTCGGCGGATTCTGGGTCAGCACGTTCCTGTTCCTGTTCGTCAGCGTCACGCTGCTCGGCGTGTGGGCCGGCCGCGCGCTCAGCGCGCCGCTGTCCGCGTTCGCCCGCGCCGCCGAGAATTTCAGCATCAGCCAGGCGGCCGCGCCGCTGCCGGAGACCGGCCCGGAGGAAATCCGCGCCGCAGCAGTCGCGCTCAATCGCATGCGCGAACGCATCACCACGTTGATGAATGACCGCACGCGCATGCTCGCCGCCATCAGTCACGACCTGCGCACGCCGATCACCCGGTTGCGGCTCAGGTCCGAATATATCGAAAACGATGCCCAGCGCGCGGAGACCCTGCACGACCTCGATCAGATGCAGGCGATGCTGGAATCCGTGCTGTCATTCCTGAGCGGCGGCAGCGCGGCGAAGCCGACGCTTGTGAACGTCGCTGCGCTGCTGCAGACGATCTGCGAGCAATTCTCCGATTGCGGTCACGTCGTGCGCTACCAGGGCCCGAACAGGGCTTCGCTCCTGATCCGCCCGAGCGAGATCAGCCGCACCGTGACCAACCTGGTGGAGAACGCCCTGAGGTTCGGTAGCGAAGTCGATATCCGGCTGACCGCGTCAGCCGATCAGGCCACCATCGATGTCTCGGACGACGGTCCGGGGATTCCAGAGCACCGCCGGGCCGAAATGCTGAAGCCGTTCGTCCGCGGAGACGAGGCCCGCACCATGGACGAGACAAGCGGCTTCGGACTTGGCCTTTCGATCGCGCAGGCCATGGTGTGCGGGCATGGCGGCCAGCTGTCGCTGCACGACAACACGCGGCACGGCCTTCTTGTTCGCATCAAATTGCCGGGGCCCGTGCACCCTGGATCGGATCGAAGTGGGACGAGCGCGTCGCGACCCGCAGTTCCTGAGCTCGTTGGCTAGAGCAAATTCAGGATCGGGTTTGGCCCGCAGGATCATCCCTTCCTCGGATCGGCGCGTGTGTTGCGCAGCAGATTGTCGCGCAGCCTCGCGACGGTCTTCTGCACGACGGGAAATTCGTCTCCGAGCCCGGTGGCTTCGACCAGGGACACATTGATGTCCTTGTCGAGCAGGCGCCGGCCTGCCGCCGTCAGGCTCACGCGAACCTGCCGCTCATCGGCGGGATCTCTGACGCGGCTGATATAGCCGCTCTGCTCCAGCTTCTTGAGGATCGGCGTCAGCGTGTTGGATTCCAGAAACAGCTTTTCGCCGAGCGCGCTGACGGTCTGCTCGTCCGCCTCCGACAGCGCCACCATGGCGATGTATTGGGTGTAGGTCAGGCCGACCGCATCCAGGATCGGCTTGTAGGCGCGGCCGAAGGCCAGATTGGCCGAATAGACCGCAAAGCACAGAAAATTCGAGAGTTTTCGGCCCTTGGTCTCGGCCTTGGAGGTGCGGGTCACGGGCGTCTCCGGAGTTTGTGATGTCGCGATCCATATAAATCGTATCCGATTAAATCGGAAGTGCTTGACACGATCAAGCCTGAAGCCTATTTCGACGCGCACACGATTAGATCGGACACGATCTATATTCATCCCAAAGGAGCTCGCCATGACCGCCAATGCAAAGGTTCTCGTCACTGGAAAGACCCACGTCACCGCCGGCCCGAACGGCGCCGCCCGCTCGCGCGACGGCTTCCTCGACGTCAAGCTGCCGCAGCCGCACCCCGCCGCGGAAAACCTGTTCGCGGCCGCCTGGTCGGCCTGCTACATCGGCGCGATCCAGCTCGCCGCCGGTCAGCGCAAGGTCAAGCTCGCGAGCGAGCCCGAGGTCGACGCCGAGATCGATCTGAACCAGGCCGGCAGCGCCTTCTTCCTGAGCGCCCGCCTCAACGTCCACGTCCCCGGCGTCGAGCGCGAGGTCGCGCAGGAGCTGATCGAAGCCGCGCACGGCATCTGCCCCTACTCCAAGGCGGTCCACGGCAACATCGATGTCACGACCACCCTCGTCTGAAACGAGCACATGACGATCTCCGACGTGGGCCGGCCGCTTGCCGGCTCGCGGTCGGGCAAGTCCAGAAGACTGGAGTTCAAGATGACCAGCAAGCTGATGAAGGCAACGCGCCTGCTCGCAAGGACGGTCTTGTTCACCGCAAGCCTCCTGACCATACCGAGCGCACAGGCGCAGCAACCGGCCGGTTTCACGCGAACCGACCTGCAGCGCCACGACCTCAGCGCCGGCGGACGTGAAGCCGTGCAGGTGCGGGTCGACATCGCGCCGGGCAAGGCCTTCGGCCGCCACACGCATCCGGGCGAAGAAATCATCTACGTGCTCGCCGGCACCCTCGAATACGACGTCGACGGCAGGCCGCCGGCGAGGCTGAAGGCCGGCGACGTGTTGTTCATTCCCGCCGGCACGGTCCATGCGGCGAGGAATGTCGGCGACGTCACCGCCAGCGAGCTTGCGACTTACATCGTCGAGAAGGACGAGCCGCTGCTGACCCTCGTGAAGTGACCGGTACCGCCTGCCCGCCCCGGCGCCTGGGCAGGCACGGCGACATCGTGTTCACTTCGTGCCGTGAGCCTCGGCCTGCCGCACCGGCCGCGCATTGAAGATCAGGAAGCTGAGCGCGGCCATGATCCACACCCCGATGCCGCCATAGAGCATCACCCAGCCGAAGCCGCTCGCGAGTGCCTGATGCACGACCGGGCCGGTCAGCTCCGGCGCGGCTGCGACGTCGCCGGCCGCGATTCGCTCGCCGATCGCGCGAAGTTGCGCGCCGTCCAGCGCCGGTAGCAACGCCTTCAGATGCGCCAGCACGCCGCTTGCCAGGATGAAGCCCATCAGCGCGATGTTGACCGAAAGCGAAACCATCCGCGCGCTCATGTCGATGCCCGAGGCCATGCCGGCGCGGTCGCTCGAGACCGAGCCGGTCGTCGTGTTGGTGACCGGCGTGTTGGTGATGCCGAGGCCAATTCCGGCGAGCAGGCAGCCGGGCAGCATCGTCAGCCAGTCCGGCTGCGCGGCGGCGCTGGCGAATTTCATCAGCATGAATCCGGCGCCGATCGTGAACAGCCCCACCGGAATGATCAGTCCGGGCTGATAGCGCAGCGACAGTCGTTCGGCGAACGGCGGCATCACCAGCGTCGGCAGCGTGTAGGCAAGCAAGGCAAGTCCCGCGGACACGCTGTCATAGCCGAGGCCTGCATGAAACCAGATCGGCAGATAGATCATGAAAGGCCAGTAGCTGAGGTTCATCGCCGCCGAGCCGACGATCGAACCGGAGAAAGCCGGGATCCGAAAGACAGAGAAGTCGAACATCGGCCGCCGGCTGACCCGCTCGGCAACAAGGAACGCTCCGAAGCTCACCGCGGATACGCCGAGAATCGCAAGCCCCTTCGAGCTGACGAAGCCGAGATCCGGCCCCTGCGTGATGTAGAAGGCGAGGCAGAACACCGCGACCGACATCGTCACGATACCGGCGACGTCGAGGCTGCTGGCCTTTGGGTCCCTCGATTCATGCACACCGCCGATCGTGAGCAGGAACGCCGCGGCCGCGAACAGCACGTGGACGAGGAACACCCACTCCCAGCTCAGCACCGCGACAACGGCGCCGCCGATGATCGGGCCGAAGCCGAGGCCGATGCCGAAGATGACGCCCCACCAGCCCCAGGCGACGGCGCGCACCCGGCCGCCCTGGAATTCGTGCGAGAGCACGGCGATCTGGCAGATCAAGAGTGCGCCGCCGCTGAGGCCCTGCAGGAGCCGGGCGAAGATCAGCATTTCGACGCTCGAGGCAATGCCGCAGATCAGCGAGGTGATGCCGAACGCCGCGATCGCGACCAGGAAGATGCGCTTGCGTCCATAGCGGTCCGCGACCGTCCCGATCGCCATCAGCACCGTGGTGACCGCGATCGTGTAGGCGTTCATGATCCATTGCAGCGCCTTGAAGTCGGCATGCAGCACCCGCTCCAGCGTCGGCAGGATCGCGGGGATGCTGGAAATCTCCAATCCGAACATCAGGCAGGCAAGGCAAACGGCGGACAGCACGACAGCGCCGCGGCGGCTCAGTTCAGTAGACATGATCAGGCCTTTTGTTGTGGCAAGCCAACGGCATACCGCACGCTGTTGCCAGGGTGCTGGCAGCAGCGTCGGTCGATCGACTCACGATGTATTGAGGCAGCAGCGGCAGGAATCGGGTGGCCACGGCGCTTCACAACGCAAAGCTAGTCATGGCTTGAGCATTGGTGAATTGGATGACTAGATATTTCAGAGACAACAAATCCGGATGACTGACATGACCACGCTCGACGTCGACGCCGTGAAGACATTCGTGACCATCGCCGATCTCAAGAGCTTTACGCGCGCCGCTGAAACACTCGGCACCACGCAGGGCGCGATCAGCGTCAAGTTGAAGCGGCTGGAAAGCCAGCTCGGCCACAGGCTGATCGAACGGACACCGCGCCTGGTGCGCCTGTCGGCGCAGGGCGCAGCTTTCCTCGCCCCGGCGCAGGAATTGCTCGGCGCGCATGATCGCGCCGTCGCGGCGTTGTCGCCCGTGCGCCCGCGTCGCTTCTCGCTCGGCATTGCCACCCATGTCGGCGGCGCGGAGGTTCCGACCTTGCTGACGCGGCTGCATGCGCACGACCCGGCGCTCACCATCGAAGTCCGGCTCGAGGATTCCCGCGACCTGCTCGACGCCTTCGACCGCGGCGAGATCGATGCCGCCATCATCCGCCGCGAGGACGACCGCCGCGACGGCGAGATGCTGGCGACGGACCACTATGGCTGGTTCGCCACGCCGGACTTCGTCCATCGCGCGGGCGAGCCGCTGCGGCTCGCCGCCTCCTCGCCGTCCTGCGGCGTGCTCAACATCGCGACGCGCGCGCTGGCGGCGGCGAACATCCCGTGGACGGAAACTTTCCTCGGCTGCGGGTCCTTTGCTGTCGCCGATGCGGTCGCCGCAGGCCTCGCTACGTCGGTGTTCTCCCGCCGGCTCGCCCCGGCCGGGACGATCGAGGTCAGCGGGCGGCTCGGCCTGCCTGCCCTGCCGCCGTCCGAGATCATGCTGCTGTCGGCGCTGTCAGATGCAAAATCACGCGCGGTGCTGAAGACGATCGTTGGTGCCTTTCGCGAGCATCATCGGATGCCTGCGAATCGCGCGGCAGAGGACATCCATACCGTCACGGAAGTTGTCGGCTCCTGAACGGTCTGCGCGCCGGCCGGCTAGTGTGCTGAATGCGAAGTTCGTGCGATTTCGCGGCAGCCACTTTCACGAACTTCGCATTCATAAAGCACACTAGAATCATAAGTTTGCTAGTGTCCTTATCGAATCCGAAGTTCACTCCGAAGGTGCGGCAAATGATGCGAACTTCGGATTCGGGACACTAGCGACGCGCGCTTCCGGCGTGCTTTCCCTCGAACAGCGCACGCTCCGAGGTGAGTGCCCTGGCGAAAAAATCGAGCGTCGCGCGGATGCGCGCGGTGCGCTTGAGATCGTCATGGGTCAATAGCCACAGCGCCGAGCGCGGCTCCGCGAGTGCTTTCGGCATCAGGCGGCGCAGCGTGGGCGCGAGATCGCCGACATAGCAGGGCAGCAGGGCAAGCCCCAATCCCGCCGCAGCAGCATCGCGCAGCGCCGGAAGCGCATCGACCCGGCAGGTGATCCGCACCGAACGCACGTTCTCGCGCATCCAGCCGGCGATGACGGTCCCCGCCAGCGCATCGTCGAGCCCGATCCAGTCGTGCACCGACAGATCCCCGTCGACGCGGCGGGCGAGATAGGCGCGCGATCCGTAGACCGCATGGGCAATATCGGCAATGCGCCGTCCGACCAGCAATTCGGATGGCGCCGGCGTCGGTCGGATCGCGATCTCGGCCTCGCGGCGCGTCAGGTTCGCCATCGCATTCGAGATGATGATTTCCGGCTGGATCTCCGGATGCGCGGCGCGCATCGCCGGCAGATGCCGCATCAGCACCGCGCCGAGCGTGTCCGTCGTCGTGATCCGCACCGGGCCCGACGGCCTGAGGTCCTGGCCCGCCAGCTTGCGCTCGAGCGCAAGCACCTCGTCCTCGAGCCGGGCTGCCGACGCCGCCGCGATCTCGCCGGCCGGTGTCGGCGCGTAACCGTCGCGGAAACGTTCGAACAGCCGCGTTCCGATCGCATCCTCGATCGTGGCGAGCCGGCGAAACACGGTGGAATGCGTGACGCCGAGCCGGCGCGCCGCCCCCGAGAGGCTGCCTTCCCGCGCAACCGCAAGGACAAGGCGAAGGTCATTCCAGTCAAGCGGGCTGTTCATTTTTGCAAACTCAATTGGCAGAGTTGGCGAATACCTTATCACGGACAAACAGGCCATCTTCCCGAAAAGTTCGGCCGACGGGCGCACCTCGTGTGCCGCGCTGGCAACGCAGAGGAGCTGGCAGGTGACGAGCGAGACCACCGAGACGTTGCGATTGCACGCCGCGCGCCCGGCGACGGTCGACCCGCGGCGATGGCGGGCGCTGCCGGTGCTGCTCACCGGCGCCTTCCTGCCGATCCTCGATTTCAATGTCGTCAACCTCGCACTGCCAGCCATTCGCGACAATCTCGGCGCCAGCTCGAGCGACGTGCAGTTCGTGATCTCGGCCTATGCCGCAACCTACGCCGTGTTCCTGATCACCGGCGGCCGGCTCGGCGATCTCCTGGGGCGGCGGCAGATGTTTTTGATCGGCGTCGCCGGCTTCACGATCGCATCCGTGCTGTGCGGCATCGCGTGGTCACCGGCCATGCTGGTCGCCGGACGGATCTTGCAGGGCCTCACCGCCACTGTATGGCCCCGCAGGTGCTCGCCTCGATCCGCGTGCTGTTTCCGGCGACCGAACAGGGCCGCGCGCTCGGCTTCTATGGCGCGACCTTCGGCCTTGCTAATATCTGCGGCCAGCTGCTGGGCGGCGTGCTCGTCTCGGCGCAACCGTTCGGACTGGCCTGGCAGGCGATCTTCCTGATCAACGTGCCGATCGGCCTCGCCGCCTTCGTCGGCGGCCTGCTGTACCTCGCCGACTCGCGCGCCGCGCACGCGCAGAGGCTCGACGTCGGCGGCGTCATCCTGCTGTCGCTCACGCTCGGCCTTCTGGTCTATCCGCTGATCGAGGGTCGGGAATCCGGCTGGCCTATCTGGATCGTCGCGATGCTGCTGGCATCTCCGCTGATGCTCGCCGCCTTCGTCCGCTTCGAGGCGCGGCTCGAAGCCCGCGGCGGCGATCCGCTGGTCGCGCCGCATCTGCTGCGCAACAGCGATTTCGTGATCGGGCTGGTGATGGCGCTCGCCTTCTACATGCTGTCGTCGTTCTATTTGACCTTCGCGGTCTACCTGCAAAATGGCCTGCACCAATCTCCGCTGGAAGCCGGCCTTGCCACCCTGCCCTTTGCCGCCGGCTTCTTCGTCAGCTCGCTGGTATCATCGCTGGTGATGCAATGGCTCGGTGCCCGCACGCTGACGCTGGGCTTTGCGCTCCAGGTTGTCGGCTTCGGTGTCGTGATTCTGTCGGTCGGTGGCGCGCTTCCGCAAAGCCTCGAATTCGGCCTGATCTGCGGCGGGCTCGGCTTCGGCACCGTGATGCCCTCGGTGATCAAGGCTGTGATCGGCAGCATCGATCCACGCCATGCCGGGCTGGCATCGGGGATGATGATCTCGACCTTCCAGATCGGCGCGGCACTCGGCGTCGCGATTATCGGCGGCGTCTTCTACAGCCTGCTCGGGCCGCATCCGCAGGCCGACGACTACGCGCACGCCTTCACGATCGCGCTCGGCTGCAATGTCGCGCTGCTGGCGCTCGGCGGCTGGCTGTCACTGTGGCTGCCGCGCGAGCCGGCGGCGGGTTGAGATCGACACCGCCGACGCGGCTATTGCTTCGCGGCCGCGAGCGGCGGCGGAAACAGCAGCTTGAGCAGGATGGCGGCAAGCAGCGTCACCAGGGCGAGACCGGTGGAGAGATAGAGCGCGCTCGCATCGCCGAACCGGTCGATCACGATTGCATAGATCAGCGGCGCCGCCGCCGGCAGGATGAAGCTCGGGACAATGAGCCGGCCGACCAGCGTGCCATAGCTGCGATGATCGAACAGGATGAGCGGCAGCGTTCCCCTGGTGATGGTCAGAATGCCGTTGCAGGCGCCGTAGAGCAGCGCAAACGCGATCCCCATCTCCCGCGCTGATCCGCTGAACAGGCCGGCGATGAAGGAGAGCGGCATGATCAGACAGGCCATCAGGTTGAGCGCGAGCGGATCGAGCCGGACGCCGAACAGGACTTCGCAGAGACGCGCGGCGGATTGCCCGATCCCCCGCAGCGTTGCGATCCAGACCGCAACAGTGACGGTGAGCCCGAGGCCGGTGAGCACCGCGATCATGTGCGCGGACATGCCCGCGTTCAGGAAGTTCGCGCCGGTCATGATTACGGCATAGAGCCCGCTCGCCGCTGCAAGCTGCCGCCGCCCCACCGCGCGCGGTTGCCTCGATGCCACCGCAGCAGCGCCCGGCACGCCGGCAAATCGCTGGTTCGGAATCAGCAGATGCAGCGGGATCGTCAATAGCGCAATGCCGGCATAGGCCAGCACCGCGCTGCGCCAGCCGAAATGGTCCGATAGCGTATGGCCGAGCGGCCAGAACACGGTGGCGGCCAAGCCACCAAGCAAGGTGATCCCGGACATCGCACGGCGCGCCTCCGGCCCGCCGATCCGGGCCAGCGCCGCGAAGGCCGCATCGTACAGCGTCAGCCGCATGCCGAGGCCAAGAACGATCCAGGATGCGAAATAGCTGCCGATCTGGTGCGAGAGCGCGAGACCCGCGCAGCCGAGCGCGTTGATCACCGCCCCCGCGACCATGACCTGCCGGCCGCCGCTTTTGTCCACCCACCTGCCCGCAAGGGGCGACGTCACGCCCATCACCAAGAGCGCCGCGGCAAATCCGCCGTAGACGATGTCGCGGCTCCAGCCGAGATCCGCGGCGATCTGCTCGCCGAACCCGCCGATCAGATAGTAGGTCGCGCCCCACGAGATCAGTTGAGCCAGCCCGAGGGCAATCACGACCCGGCGTGCGATCACCGGGCCGTTTCCCTGTCTGACGGAAGCGTGGAAGCGCCCGGCCCCAGCGGCCGCTGCATCAGCACGGTGTCGACCCATTGCCCGAGCTTGAAGCCCACCGACCTCAGCGTCCCCACCATCTCGAAGCCCATGCGACGGTGCAGCGCGATCGATCCGGCGTTGCCGCTGTTACCGATCACGGCGATCATTTGCCGCCAGGGTCCCGCCTCCGACCGTTCGATCAGCGCCCGCAGCAGCGCCGCACCGACGCGGCGGCCACGCAGGGCTTCCGACACGTAGACCGAGTCTTCAATGGTGTTGCGATAGGCCGGCCGTGGCCGGTACGCCGTCGCGTAGGAGTAGCCGGCCACCCGTCCGTCGATATCGGCCACGAGATACGGCAGCCCCGCGGCCAGCACGGCGGCACGGCGCCCGAGCATCTCGTCGAGTGTCGGTGGCACTTCCTCGAAGGTCGCCAGCCCGTTGAGCACGTGGTGCGCGTAGATGCGCTGCACCTCCGCCATGTCGACCTCTGTGGCGTCGCGGATCACGGTGTCTTCGTTGTCTCTCATCCTTGCCTCGTCTAGCGGCATCATGCCCGTGCTTCGACGGCGCGTCGGTGCACGCTGCGGGCACCACGGGCTCATCTCGACATCGCTGCGCGACAGTCCGACATCCGCCAGCAGGCGATCATCGAGCTCGCGCAGCGCCTGCCGGCGGCGGATGCGCGAATGCGGCGAGACCGCAAGATAGCGCCCCAGCTCGACGATGACACCGCCAATGGACTTGAGGGCGGACAATGCCTGCTCCCGGTCTGCCGAAGCCGTCGCTTGCCGGACTATGCGCCCCGGCGTTATATAAGTGAAGCTTTGACAGCTTATGCACGGCATAAGAGATACTTTGATGAAAAACCTCAACCTCGATTATCTCGAAAGCTTCGCCGTCGTGATCGACTGCGGGAGCTTCTCGGCGGCAGCCGAGCGGCTGCAACTCACGCAGCCCGCGGTGAGCCTGCAGGTGCGCCAGCTCGAGCGCAGCCTGAATGCGACGTTGATCGAGCGGGTCGGACGCAAGGCCAGACCGACCGCCGCCGGCGTCGCGCTGCTCTCCCATGCGCATCAGATCAATGCGGCGGTGGCGTCGGCGGTCGACGCCGTTGCACAGCAGACGACCGGAACGGCAGGCCGCGTGCGGCTCGGCACCGGCGCGACCGCCTGCATCTTCCTGCTGCCGCCGATCCTGAAGGAGCTGCGCGCCGCGCTGCCCTCGCTGGAGATCACGGTCACGACCGGCAACACCGCGGAGATCGCAAGGGCGGTCGAGGAAAACACCATCGACATCGCGCTCGTCACGCTGCCGGTGTCGGGACGCAGCTTCGAGATCACGCCGGTCATGAACGACGAGTTCGTGCTGATCGCGCCCCGCGACATGCAACTGCCGGCGCGGATCACGCCGGAGGTGCTGGCGACCAGGCCGGTGCTGCTGTTCGAGCCGGGCGGCAACACCAGGCGCACCGCGGACGAGTGGCTGGCCCGCGGCGGCGTGTCCTTGAAGCCGTTGATGTCGCTCGGCAGCGTCGAGGCGATCAAGGAGATGGTGCGCGCCGGGCTGGGCTGTGCGGTGCTGCCCGGCATGGCCGTCCCCGCGAGGACCAAGCAGCGCGACCTGGTCGTCCGGTCGCTGTCACCAAAGCTCTACCGCCGGCTCGCGGTGGTGATCCGCCGCGACAAGCGCCTCGATCGCGGGCTGCGGCAGACCTTGTCGGCGCTGAAGGCACTCTCGGCCAAGGACAATGGCCGCTAGAGCGTCGAGCGAGGCGGACGCCGGTCCGCGTCAAGAAAGCAGGCAAGACAAGAAGCGGAAGCTTCGGTTCTGATCCAATCAAAACCGAAGCCCTCGGAAGCACGCCGCGCGTTCTCCCCGTTCTACCCCTTACGTCGCTTTGCGCTCCCGCTCCGCGATCTTGCGGAACGCGGCTTCGCCGGCATCGGTCACCGCCGCCCATTTTGCGTTCGGCGTGGCCTCGGCGTCGTAATTGTCGTGCCAGTTCCACCATTTGTAGGTCGGGCTCTGCGGATAACCCTTCGGCGAGTCCTCCCAGAGTTCCTGGCGGCCGAGCGGCGTGATGTCGAGATAGCTCCACACCGTACCCATCGCCTCGTCGCCGCGGCTGTTGACGAAATAGGTGCGGAAGATCCGCTCGCCGTCGCGGATGAAGACGTTGTGGCCGTGCCACTCGGCAACGCCGAAGTCGGTGTCAAAACTGTCGGTGATCGTGTACCACGGCATGTCCCACCCCATCCGCGCCTTCAGCCGCGCGATGTCGGCCTGCGGCGCGCGCGAGGCGTAAGCCAGCGTGGTGTCGCGCTGATTCAGATGGGAGAGATGACTGACCTGATCGGCGCCGAGCGAACAGCCGCGGCAGCCATGGTCCGGCCAGCCGAACACGCCGGGCTCGAAGAAGGCGCGGTAGATGATCAGCTGCCGGCGGCCCTCGAACAGGTCGAGCAGGCTCGCCTTGCCGTTCGGTCCTTCGAAGACATACGGCTTCTCGACCGCCATCCAGGGCATCCGCCGCCGCTCCGCCGCAAGCGCGTCGCGTGCCCGCACCTGGGCCTTCTCCTTCACCAGCATCTCCAGGCGCGCCGCCTCCCACGCTTCCCGCGACACCACGGGTGGTGTCTGCATCGCCGCCAGTCCGCCGCGATCGTTTTCAGCTGATTTATTCATGATGGTCTCTCCATCTCCGATTTGGACGAACTCCGCTCCCCGAGCGCGGTTCCAGCGCCGGCGGCCGTTCGTCATTGGCCATGCCGCAATCTGGCTCGGCAGCGTTGGCGAGCGGGAGTGACAAGTGTGTCGGGATTTTTCGCGCAGGTGGTCAGACCGCATCATCATATTTGTGATATGCATGCACTTTGCAATTAACTATGCGAACCTCGCCGGCATGAAGCAAACCGCTGCCCCCGCGTCCGATGATGGCCTCAAGCTCAGCGCCTGGCTGCCTTACCGCCTGTTCCTGGTCGCGGCGCAGGTCGCCCGACCGCTCGAGCGCTTCTACGGCGAGACGTTCGGATTGAGCCAGGCGGGCTGGCGCATCCTCGCCGTTATCGCCGAGCGCGACGCGGCCAACGCCTCCGAGATCGGCCGCGCCTGCGCGCTCGATCCGTTCGCGGTCAGCCGCGGCATTGGCCAGCTCACAGAGCTCGGCTTCGCGGTGCGACGCTCCGGCAAGTCCGACCGGCGCTTCGCCGCCGTCAGCATCACCCGCAGCGGCCGGGCCGCGTTCAACCGGATCGCCGAACTCGGCAGCGCGATCGAAGCGCGGCTGCTGGCGCGGCTGTCGGAGAGCGAACGCGCCACGCTCGATTCCGCCCTCACCCGGCTTGAGGGAGCAAGCGCGCGGATCGACGCCGACGGCTGGCGCGCACTGCGCGATGACGCCGGCGCGCCATGACGGCCCTGCTGTTCGCAGTGACCGCGCTGCTCTGGGGCGGCGGCGCGCTGGCAACGGCGATGCAGGCCGGCGTGACGCCCGCGCCGTGGTCGGTCGCGCTGCGCATGGTGCTCGCGGGCGTCATCCTGCTCGGCTACGGCCGGATGCGCGGCGTGCCGCTTGCGATCCCGCGCAAGGACCGGCCGGCGGTCGCGTTGCAGGGCCTGCTGTTCTTCGCCATTGCCTTCATCGCCTTCTATGAGGCGACCGCACGCATGCCGAGCGGGCTTGCGGCACTCGTGCTGTCGACATCGTCGCTGTTCGCGGCCGTGATCGCGCGTGCCGTGCTCGGTGTGCCGATCTCTTCCGGATTCGTGTGGGGCGCGCTGTGCGGCGTTCTCGGCCTCGCGATCATCTTCCTGCCCGGCGTCGCCGCGCATGGCGCCGCGCCGCTTGCGGGATTCGCCTGGGCGCTCACTGCGGCCATCGCAACCGGCGCCGGGACAACGGTCGGTGCGCGCAACCAGCGCGCCGGACTGCCTGTCGTCTCCGTGCTCGGCTGGGGCGCGTTCGTCGGCGCGACAGCGAGCGCGCTGTGGGCCGTCGCGACGGGCACGCCGTTTGCGGCCGACATCTCGCCCTCCTACGTGACGAGCTTCCTCTATCTTGCGATTGCCGCGTCCTGCATCACCTTCATGCTCTATTTCGAGCTGGTGCGTCGGCTCGGTCCTGGCCGCGCGGCCTATACGCTTGCGCTGGTGCCGCTCGTCGCGCTCGTGCTGTCGGCGCTGTTCGAACACCTCGCGCTGGGTTGGCCGGTGCTCGCCGGCGCCGTCGCGATCCTCGCCGGCAACGTCCTGGTGCTGGCGCGCGATTGACCGGCTCGTCGGCGCACGCAAGGAGGCATGCGGCAAGTTGTCCCCGCCGGCGATCGCCGGCCGGTCAACCTCTTATTTCCCGATCGCATTAATCGGACGTTGTCCGGCTCGCATATAAAGAAGCAACCCGGGCCGACGAGGCGGCTTCGCAGGGTTACCCGATGGTGAATTCCATCCGCAAAATCGGCAACACCGAGTACTTCGCAATCCAGGCCGATGGCCAGGATGACTGGATCATGCGTCCTGCCCTCGGCCAGCGGCCCGCGCGGAATGCCGGGCTGCTGCTGGATGGCATCGCCTGGTTCTTCAACACCGACGCGGGATTCATCTTCTATGATCTCGCGCGTCGCCAACTCGTCGATCGGCTGCAAACGCCCTGGGCGCGCGGCCACGACGGAAAGGACGCGCGCGACGATTATCTGAGTTACGGATTTCTCCAGAGCAAGGATGGCCGGTTAGTCTATCTCCTGCTTTATCACGCCGCGAACGCGACTGACCTGCATGTCATCGACCTCGAGCGCAGGGCGATCGTCCGCTCGGTTCTGGACATGCCGAGCGGCAACTCGCTGTGCCCGCCGGTTCTGGACCAGGCTGGCCGGATTCTGGTTTCCGCGTTCCGGCACGACAACGGAATCGTTGCACTGTTGCTGCGCATCGATCCGCAGACGGGCCATCACGATGTGTCGAGCTGCGAGGGATCGCGGGCGAGGTCGTTCCTGATCCGCTCGAGCCCGTGCGGCCGCTATTGGCTGCGCGCCGACAATTCCCGGCTCCCCATGATTACCGAGGAGAGCTCGCTCGTCTCCCGGTTGCTGGGCAGAGACACCACGGCGCGGCGGGAGTATTTCAGCTTATGGCAGGCCTTTCCGCTCCGGCGGCTGCACTCCGTCGCGCCGATGTGGATGCAGGCGGAAGGGTTGCCCGACACGGCCCAGCTCGACCTCGACAGACGGAAGCAGGGATTGCCGCCTCGGCGAGGCGAGATCTACCGCAAGGTGTCGCAGTTACTCGATCGCGAGGCCACGCTGACGACCAACCAGATCAACGCGAAATCGCATCCCGATCTGTGGCCGGATCCGAATAGCCACTACGCCAATGTCAGCAGCAATCTCCGCGACTTCGAACTCTCCGAGCGCGACGTGATCGGCTGGCAAGGCGATAGCCAGGCTTTCTGGTTGAAGCGGCATGACTTCGTCGCCTGCGTCGGTGTGGACGGGACGGTTTCGCCCAAGATCATGCTGGAGCGGTTCGGGATGGACGACCGTCCCTGGCTGGCACGCGCCCGCGGCTGGTCGAAGGCGACGCCCCTGCCCGACCGTCGCCTCGATATGCGGTTCACGGAGGGGATGGTGACGGTCTCCGGCGCGCCAGGCGATCCGGTACACCGCGTCCGGGCGGTGCCCATAACCGAGGATCATTTCAGGCCCGCGCCACCCGAGCCGCAAGAAGAGGACAAGGATGCCGCGCTCGCCAAGAAGGCCGAGACGCTCGCCAGGCGGTTCAGCACCTACACCGTCGATCTCGCCTCGATGAGCGAGCCCGATTGTGTCGCAGCCATCGATGCGCTCACGGCGCAGATCGGTCCCGATATCAACGAGCGTCCCTACGACAACCACCTGCAGGCGGTGTTCCGTTGCGACGGCAAGCGGCTCAACGAGAAGAAGTTCTTCTCGCATGTTGCGAAGCACTGCCCCGGCACCGCACCTGCGATCCGCGGGCTGATCGACGCGGCGTGCACGCACATCGGACCGCATGCCAACGCCTGGTACGATCCTTACGGAGACGAGATTCCTACCGCGCTGTTCGGCTACGCCGCCTGGTGCCTCGCGCGCCTGGACAAAACGAGCAACGATGTCCTGCTGCGCTACTACGGGCTGGTCGATACCGATCACGAGAACTTCTTTTTCGAGAAGATCGCTCCGTTGATGCTGGAGAACGCAGGCGACGCGAGTCCTCGCCTGGAGCTCGCGGAGCAATTCTATTTCGGCGACCTCGGCAATGCCATCGATCACGCCGCGCTCTGGCGAATGGCGAAGATGGCCGAGCATGCGGCGAGCCTGATGACGGCGCAGCAGTACGCGGCGCGATTGCTGGCGCGCGCAGCCGCGACCTCCGCCGCGCGATCGAAGTCGGAGTTCGGGTATTATTGTTTCGACAATCTCGCGCGGTTCCTGACGGATCCTTGGCGATGGGAAACAGAGCTGCTGCAAGAACTCCGCCAAGCGGCGAGCGATCTCGCGCCCCAATAGCGCCGCGGCAGATGAAAATATCACGCCGGCATGTCACATTCGCCGTTCCTCGTTCGTCATGATGTCGTCAACCAACCCAGGGAAACCGACCATGACTGTCAGACTTGATCCGCTCGCCGCCGCCCCCAAGATCATGAAGATCTGGTTCGACGCGTCGGTCGCGATCTCCTCCAGCCTCGAGCCGAAGCTCGCCGAGCTCGTGAAGATTCGCGCCTCGGAGATCAACGGCTGCGCCAATTGCATCAATTTGCACACGACATTCGCCCGCGATGAGGGTGAGACCGAGCAGCGCATCTACCTGCTGTCGGCCTGGCGCGAAGCGCCCTGCTACACCGATCGCGAGCGCGCCGCGCTCGGCTGGACCGAGGCCCTGACTCGGATCTGCGAGCAGCACACCCATGTCGCGGCCTACGAGGCGCTGAAGGCGCATTTCACGCCGGAGGAGCAGGTCAAGGTGACCTTGCTGATCAACATCATCAACGGCTGGAACCGGATCGCGGTCGGCTTTGGCGGCTTCGTCGATCCGCACGTGATCAAGGCCAGGATGGCCGCGGCGTGACCGCGGAAACGGCACGAGACGACGCAGCGGCTGACTTCGCGCCGCTGCGTCCCGGGCTGATGCGCGTCGCCTATCGCATGCTCGGCTCGGTGGCCGATGCCGAGGACATGGTGCAGGAGGCGTTCATCCGCTGGATGAAGGCCGACCGCAGCGAGGTGCGCGAGACGGAGGCGTTCCTGCGCCGCACGGTGACGCGGCTCTGCCTCGATCAGCTCAAATCCGCGCGCCGCCAGCGCGAGACCTATGTCGGCCCGTGGCTTCCGGATCCCGTCGTCGAGGAGCAGGACGATGACGTCACCCTGCCGCTGATGCTGGCGCTGGAGCGGCTGTCGCCGCTGGAGCGCGCGGCCTTCCTGCTGCACGACGTGTTCGGACTTGGCTTCGACGAGGTCGCGGCAACCATCCAGCGAACGCCGGCGACCTGCCGTCAGCTCGCCGGCCGCGCGCGCAACCATATCCGCGAGGCGCGCCCGCGCTTCCAGATCGAGAAGCAGCGCGGCATCGCGCTCGCCGAGGCCTTCTTCGCGGCATCGCGCAGCGGCGACATGAAGGCGCTCGGTGCCATGCTGGCGGCCGATGTCAGCGTGCATGCCGACGGCGGCGGCAAGCGTCCGGCAGCGAACAAGCCGATCCTCGGCTTCGATGCCGTGATGCGCTTGCATGAATCGCTGGCGGCGCATTTCCGCAACCACAGCTCGCACCTGGTTCGCACCCGCTTCATCAACGGATTGCCCGGCTTCATCACGCTCGAGACCGACGGCGAGCTGTCGACCACCGCGCTCGACATCGAGGACGGCAAGGTCGTGGCGATCTATCTGGTGAGGAACCCGGACAAGTTGCGGCATCTGCACTAGGCGGCATGGCTTCATTCGGTCTGGATCGCCGGCCGATTGACGCGGCGACGATATCTGACTAAAGTCAGATATATGCTCGCCCCCGTGTCCCGCGTCCGTCGCTTCAACCGTGCCGTAACCTCCGCCGTCGGCGCGCTCGACACCTCGTTCCTCGGGCGCGGCCGGCCGCTCGGCGCGGCGCGCGTGCTGAACGCGATCGGACACGGCCGCGCCGATGTCGGCGAGATCAGGGATTATCTCGGGCTCGATTCCGGCCTGATGAGCCGCCTGCTGCGCAGCCTCGAGGACGAAGGCCTGATCGAGACCACGGCGCATGGCGACGATGCGCGCCGCCGCATCGCACGGCTGACGGCGGCGGGTAGGCGCGAGTTCAACGCCTATGAGGCGATCTCCAACCGGCAGGCCAAGGACTTTCTCACCCACCACAGCCAACGCGAGGCGCTGCTGGCGGCGATGGACCTGATCGCATCGGCGCTCGGCCGCGACGGCACCGCCCTCGATGAGATGGATCCGCGCAGCGACGAGGCGCGCTACTGCCTCGGCGAATATTACGCCGAACTGGCGCGGCGATTCGAGAAAGGCTTTGACGTCAAGCTGTCGCGCGACCCTGAGGCCAAGGATATGGTGCGGCCGCGCGGCAGCTTCATCGTGGCGATGTCGGACGGCCTGCCGATCGGCTGCGTCGGGCTGAAGGGCAGCGGCGGCGAGTTCGCCGAGATCAAGCGGCTCTGGGTCGCACCTGGCGCGCGCAGCCTCGGCCTTGGCCGCCGCCTGATGGACGCAGCCGAGCAGGCCGCACGCGAGCTCGGCATCGCGGTGTTGCGGCTCGACACCAACAGCGCGCTGCCGGAAGCCGGCCAGCTCTATCGCAGGACGGGCTGGACCGAGATCCCGCGCTTCAACGACGACCCCTACCCCGATCTGTTCTTCGAAAAGCATCTCTGAACGGCGCGCGCACGCGGTGCCCGGGATCAGCATGTTGTCCGGCGCGATGCACTGGCCTAAGACACGGGCATGACCATTCGCCCCATCGTGCGCTATCCCGATCCGCGCCTTGCACTGCCGGCCGAGCCGGTGACCATGTTCGACGAGGCGCTGCGCGAACTGGCGCAGGACCTGCTCGAGACCATGCGCGCGGCGCCCGGCATCGGCATCACCGCGCCGCATATCGGCGTATCCCTGCGCGTCGTGGTGCTCGAGTTCGATGCCAGCGAGGGCGCGCGGACCTATGTCGATCCGGAGATCATCCGGACCTCGCCCGAGATAATCCTGCACAAGGAAGGCAGCGTCTCGATGCCCGGGGTCAACGACGAGGTCGAGCGTCACGCCCGCGTCCGCATCCGCTATCAGGATCTCGACGGAAACATGCAGACCGAAGAGTCCGACGGCCTGCGCGCCGTGTGCCATCAGCACGAGATCGATCAGCTCGACGGCGTGTTCTGGATCAGGCGGCTGTCCCGCATCAAGCGGGAGCGCCTGATCAAGCGCTTCGACAAAATCTCGCGGACGTGATCGTAGCCCCGCATGAGCGAAGCGACATGCGGGACAAGCCGCGATCAGCAGACGGAAAGGCCCCGGATATCGCTGCGCTCATCCGGGCTACGCGTCTTGCGCGAGCGAACCAACCTGCCTTCGTCCTACCCTCCCGCCATCAAATCCTTGGCCAGCGCCATGTAAGCCGGCAGCGTCACAGGGTCGTTGGCGGCGTTGCCGGCGGCCGGGTGCGAGGCGTAGCGCGCGATCACTATCTCGGCCTTCGGATCGATATAGAGACCCTGGCCATAAACGCCGCGCGCCATGAAGGCGCCGTGCGCATTGTGCGTCACCCACCATTGATTGCGGTAGGACGCCCCTGGCAGTGTTGTGTAGCCGGCAGGCTTGAATTTCTCGGGATCGCCGCCGCGCGTGATGTCCTCGACCACTTGAGACGGTACGATCTGGCGGCCGTTGAAGCGGCCGTGGTTGCGGATCGTCTCGCCGAACCGGGCAAGATCGCGCAGCGTCGTCGACAATCCGCCGCCGCCGCTTTCGGTGCCGATGCGGTCGACGTGATAATGCGCATCCTCCTCGGCGCCCATCGGCGCCCAGATCCGCTCGGAGAGCAGGTCGGACAGCGTCATGCCGCTAGCACGGCGGCAGATCCAGGCCAGCACGTCGGTGTTGACGGTCTTGTAGGCGAACGCCTTGCCGTGCTCGCCCTGCTTCTGCTGCGCGCAGAGGAAATCGAAGATATTGGTCGCGCCCTCATAGCCCGGCTCGATCGGCGCCATGCCGTTGGCGCGCCGCAGCCCCCACACGTCGGAATTCTTGTCGGTATAGACCTCGGTGTATTTGAGGCCGGTGGTCATATCCATCGCCTCGTGCACGCGGGCATCGCCGAACGCGCTTGCCTTCAGCTCCGGCACGTAATCGGTGATCGGCGCCTGCGGATCGATCTTGCCCTCGGCGATCAGGATGCCGGCAAGCGTGCCGGTGAACGATTTGGTCACCGACATCGCGATGTGCGGCTTGTGCGGCCTCAGGGCGCCGAAATAGCGCTCGTAGATCAGCTTGCCCCGGTGCAGCACGGCGATGCCGTCGGCATAGGTTTCCTCGAGCATGCGCGCGAAGGTCATCGGGCGACCGTCCATCGTCACCGATGCCGACGCGCCGATATCATGGTCTTCGCGCGGCAGCACCGACGCCGGCCCTGCCCCGCGCCAGACATTCACGGTCGGCACCAGTTGGCGGATGTTGCTCCAGGCCCAGCGCAATTCGGGGAAGCTGCGGAACGAGCCGTTCTGGAAGGTGATGGTCCTCTCCTGCGGCGGCGGAAAGCCCTGCATCCAGCCAAGCGTCCGCGGATCGGATTCGGCGGCGGTGAGATTTTGCTGTTGATTGGCGGCGGCTGCGACGGACATCAGGGCTGGCTCCAGAGCTGCGAATGCGAATTTCGTATCACGCGACAGCACCAGGCACATCCCGCGTTTGCGCCGGGGTGATCGTCGCGGCGAGCGCACGCCGCAACGCGAATGGCCGCGTGCCGCACACGCCAGCTCGATCGGACACCTGACTATCGAGCCCGGGCCAAATCATTCCACCACGCGGATTACCCCGCCGCCGCGCGCTCGATCGCGGCGATGTCGATGTTCTTCATCGTCATCATCGCCTCCATCGCGCGCTTGCCGGCGGCGCGGTCGGCGCTGTTGACGAGCTCGAGCAGCCGCCGCGGCGTGATCTGCCAGGCAAAGCCCCAGCGATCCCGGCACCAGCCGCACGGCAATTCCTCGCCGCCGTTGGAAGTGACCGCATTCCAGTAGCGGTCGGTCTTCTCCTGGCTGTCGGTGAGCACCATGAAACTGACCGCCTCGTTCGGCGTGTAGTTGGAGCCTCCGTTTAACCCCACGAAACGCCGGCCGAGGACGGTGAACTCGACCGTCAGTTCCTCGCCCTGCCCGATGCCCGGTATCGGAGATTGATGGCCCGCGCCGACATGGCTGTCGGGAAACGTCGCGGCATAAAACTCCGCCGCTTCGCGCGCCCGGCCCTGATCGAACCAGAGGCATGTGACGAGATCGGTCATGGCAGTCTCCTTCCAGGGATCATCGAGCAGAATGGAGAGGGAATAATCCGTGATTATGGTCCTGGTTCGACGCGGCGCAGGGCTTTCGTTCCACAACGTGTTTCGCCATCGCGGATCATGTTTCGCCACTTCGGCTCACGCGCATGATCAACAGCGGCACGATGACGATCACTCCCGCCATCAGCATCACTCCGGATAGATCCGAGAGATTCAGCATCCGGGCACCAAGAATGGCTCCGACGCCGATCGCCGAATTGATGACCGCGGAGTGGACCGCGGCCGCGGACATCGCCATGGAACCGGCCGCGCGTAAGATCCAAGTCTGGAGGCCCGCGAACAGCGCCGCGACGGCGGCGCCCCAGACGATGAGCAAGGTAACAACCGCGCCGGCCCCCAGTTGCGGGCCAAACCATCCAAGCCCGACAAGCGCGCCCGCGAGGGCCAGCAGTCCCCACGTGATGACAGATGTCATGAAGCGATCGATCAGAACGCCGGTCAGGATGTTGCCGACAAATCCTGCTCCGCCAAAACCGAACAGCGTCACACCGATCATGAAGGGCGGCACATCCGCGATCTCGCCGAGGAAGGGTTCGATGAACGTATAGGCTGCGAAATTCGCTGCCGCCATGAACGCCGTTACGGAATAGATTCTCCGCAGGTCCTGTCGGCGCACCACCGCTGCCAGCGCTTGCCATCCCGCCGGCGATCCGGCCCGGAGCCGCGGAAGAACGCCGACCATCAGGGCGGACGTGCACAATCCGACCCCGCCGATCACGCCGAAAGCCGCGCGCCATCCGTTGTTCTGTCCGATGAGGTTGACGAGCGGCACGCCGATGACGGTTGCCATCGAGATTCCGCCGAACACGATCGCTGTCGCAACACCCATGCGATGAGACGGCGCGATCTGCGTTGCGATCGCGGCCGCCATCGCCCAGAAGAAACCGTGAACGACAGCACCGACCGCGCGCGCCAGCAACAACCCCGTGAAACCGTCGGAGAGCATTGCCGCAAGATTGGTCGCAGACAACACCAGCATCAGAACAACGAGCAGCGGTTTGCGGGGAAAACGTTGCAGCAGAACGGCGGACAACAGACCGCTTGCAGCGCCGATCCAGGCATAGAGCGTGACCGTGAGCCCGACCGCGGCCTGGTCTCGACCAAGATCGAGGGCGATTTGGGACAACAGCCCGACCGGCGCGAACTTGCTCGTGACCATCGTGCACGAAGCAACGCCGAGCACGATGACGGCGAGCCAGACGCGGAGCCCGGGACTGGAAGTGTCAGTCGTCATGCAGGTGACCGGTGTGAACGGGGCGGCCTGATTTCCCGGATGACGCGCCGATAGTCCTGACGTCGCCTTTCATCCACGAACGCAGCCTTGAGGCTGTTGTCGGCGAGGCTCAATTGCTCCTCGGCAGTCAGGCCCAACGCCTCTGCTGCACGGACGAAATTCTCGTTGACGTGACCTCCGAAATACGCGGGGTCGTCGGAGTTGACCGTGACGCAGAGGCCGGCGTGGAGCAGCCGGCGCAGATTGTGACGTTGGAGATCGGGGAAGATCCGCAGCGCCACATTCGATAGCGGGCATACCGTGAGCGGCGTCCCCTCGTCGGCAAGGCGCCGCATCAGTGCCGGATCTGCCTCGCATTGGACGCCGTGATCGATGCGGTCGACGCGCAGCCTGTCGATCGCTTCGGCCACGTAGTTGGGCGGTCCTTCCTCACCGGCATGCGCGGTCGTCTTCCAGCCAAGCGCGCGGGCGCGGGCGAAGACCTGGTCGAAGGGTCCGGGCGGGTAGCCTTTTTCCGGTCCACCAAGTCCGAGGGCCAGCACGCCGTCGCGCCAGCGGCGCGCTGCCTCGATGGCGGCGAAGGCCTCTTCAACAGGCTTATGCCGGCGAACGCACAGGATCATGCCTCCGGTGATATCGCGTTGTAACCGCGCGTCTGCATAAGCGGCGCTGATGCCGTCCATGACAGCATCGAACGGCACGCCGCGCTCGGTATGGTCGGCAGGGGTGACGTAGATTTCCGCATGAACGACGTTGTCTTCCTGCGCGCGGGTCAGGTACGCGCGTGCCAGCTCATAGAAGTCGCGCTCCGTCCGAAGCACGGTCAGACCGGCCCAGTAGATCTCCAAAAATGACTGGAGATCGGAGAAGCGATACGCCGAGAGGATATCGGTCATCGAGCGGTACGGGATCGCCACGTCGTTCCGGCGGGCAAAATCGAGCAGCATGCCCGGCTCCAGCGTTCCCTCGACATGCACGTGAAGCTCGGCCTTCGGAACGGCCTTGATGTCAAACAAGGGAACGGAATTCATTGAACGCGATCTCTGGCCTCGGCGTGTTCCGCTTCAGAGCTTTTTCCCGCGCGTCCAACCGGATGCGCGTGCCGAAGCTCGTCCGCCGTACGAGCCCGACCTAGCAGCCTTTGTCGAAAGGTCGCCACGCATAAAATATGCGGGCGTTATCCGGCTGAGGCAGCCTCCCCGTGCATTAGGCAATGGTGGTGACCAGCCGCGCGGGGGCACCGTCGGCGAGCATGATGCGCTCCCACAGCATGCGTCCCGGAAGGATCACGAGATCCGCATCGGAGTTCGGACCCGTATTGACCTCGAGCGAGCTGAGCTGCCCGTCATACCAGCCGAGATCATTGAGGGCGATGTCAGCCGCGAGGATTTCCGGAGAGGCATAGACACGTAGCGATTTGCCCAGGAACTCGGATAAGCCGGTTCGCCATTCGGCCTGCCTGGGCGCCGACGCGGCAAGCAGCCGATGCGTCAGGTCGCACACCAGATGGACCTTGCGCGTCGAGGATTCGACGAGACGCTTCAGAGCGGCATCTTGGGCCGGCTCGAACGGACCCATGAGCAATCGGCGCGCCGAGATCCACTGGGTTTCCGACAGATCGAGAATGCCGCGCTCCCAGCGCGACACGGTCGCCTGATCCACACCCATCAATTCAGCGAGGTAGCTTTGCTTCATCTGACGAAGCAATCGCATTCGTCGCAATCCGCGGCCTTGATCACCCATCAACATTCACCCAACTCTGTTCTGCAACTCGTGGCGCTAGGTCAGCGAAGATATACCCCGCGGACACCGCTACCAGGAACGGCTGCGGCGCAAACTCCGCAGCCGTGCGCGCCTGGCGCTGGTCGAACCACAGGCATGTCACGAGCCCGGCCACGGCAGCCTTTCTTTTTTCGCATAGGGTGGTTGGGGAAACCGCACACCGCCATCACGATCGCAAAGCCTGTCCGGATCGGCCAATTCGGCCGCTATCGCGGCGATGACTGCCATTGAGCAGCGAAATCCGGGGTTCTCGCCTTTGGCAGGACCGGCCCCGGATCTCGCTGCGCTACATCCGGGCTACGCTTGGCCAAACGATTCCGGAATCGGCTGTCGGGGCGCGCGCCGCCCGCTCGTCCTCGGGACGCAAAGGACATGGAGAGAAACGATGACGCCAATCATCACCGCCTTCGAACGGTCGCCCGATGGCGGCAAGGGACTGGCGCGCGATACGCGCGTTCGCTGGGCGCTGGAAGAAGCGGGCCAGCCTTACGAGGTTCGCCTTGTTTCGTTCCAGGCGATGAAGGAACCCGCGCATCTGGCGCTGCATCCCTTCGGCCAGATTCCGACCTATGAGGAAGGTGATCTGGCGCTGTTCGAGACAGGCTCGATCGTGCTTTATATCGCCGAGCGTCATGCGGGCCTGCTGCCCGGCGATGCCAATGCCCGCGCCCACGCAATCACCTGGATGTTTGCCGCGGTCAACACGGTGGAACCGCCGATCCTCGAACTCATGACCGCCAGGATTCTGGAGAGCGACAAGCCCTGGACCAAAGAGCGCCTGCCGCTGGTCATAGATCGCATCCGCGACCGGCTGAAGCAACTCTCCACCCGCCTCGGCAAGGCCGACTGGCTCGACGGCGCGTTCAGCGCGGGCGACCTGATGATGGTGTCGGTGCTGCTCAGGCTGAGAGCATCGGGCATTCTCGAAGAATATCCGGGCCTGTCCGCCTATGTCGCCCGCGGCGAAGCGCGGCCGGCTTACCAGCGCGCTTTCGAGGCTCAGCTGGCGGTCAACACGGGTAAGCGACCGACCGGCTGAGGTTGGCGACAACAGGGACAGCGCCCTTGCGCGGACGGCAAAGCCCCCGGACATCGCTGCACTCGTCCGGGCCAGGTTTGCTAGTCGAATGGATCGTGTTCTGGCAGCGGTTCGGTTAGTTCGAATCCTGGATGAAGCTGCGAGATAATCTCCAGTGCGGTGCGGCCGGGTGCGATCCCCGCGGGGTGCACGCCCGACGCATCGAAATACTGGTTGCTCAGCACCGCGACACCGCATTTCAGTTCCGGCACGACGATCACGACCGCTTCGAATCCGCCTCTGCTCGTCGCGCCGTTCTTTGTGAAAACGGTATGGCCCTGCGTGTCCGTGGTGAGCTGCCAGGCGAGGCCCATGGTGACGCTGGTCTTCTCCCCGCAGATGGGGAATGTCCCCTGGTTCTGCTGCGTCAGTGCGATCTGCGACCCGAGCGGCCCCTTCGGCGCCGCGATCTGCGCCGCAAGGAACTTGATCATGTCGTCGCCGGTGGTCTTCAGATCAAAGGCCGTGCCGCCGGTCGGCGTGTTGCGGTCGAAGACGATCGGATATGGCGGCTCGGAGCTCTTGCTCCAATGCCCGATACATCCCTGCGCGATCTTCCACGACGAATTGAGCACCGCTCCGGTCTGCTTCATGCCGAGCGGACCGGTGATGTATTCGGCCAAAATTTCGTTGTAGTTATGGCCCTTGTCTTTCGCAAACATCTGCGTGACCGCAAAGCCCAGGGTCACGAAGCCGATGTTGGAATACTGCCAGCAGCCCTGCGGCGGCGTATCATATTGATTCCACCAGTTGATGAGTTCACTGGAGGGCGGCTCGTCCGCAAACAGCTGCTCGCTGTAGCCAGTCAAGCCGTCCCCCGGCTGCTCCGGCATGCCGGAGGTATGGGTGGCGAATTGCACGAGCTGGATGGCGTCCAGCACCGGCGTTCCCACCGCGTTCGCGCTGAAGAGGTTCAGATAAGGGCCGATGGTATCGTCAAGAGAAGGCCCACCCGCCTTGACCGCCACCGTCAGCAATGTGCTGGTGAACACCTTGGTCACCGATCCGATCTCGAACACCGTGTCGGTCGTGACACTGAATGGCGCGGGCGAAGAGCCGGCCACGCCTGACAGTCCCTTGGGGTAGGCGTAGCCCTTGGTGCCGAACGACTTTTCGTCATAGACCGCGATGCAGCAGCCAGGGGCGTTGCTGATGCCGAGATATTTTTCGGCCGCCTGTTGAACGATCTGTGCCGGACTTGTCGTCGCCTCGATCATCTGGTCGCTCATTTCGCCCTCCTGCCGGTGAAGATGCACTATGTTGACCCTTGGTTGCATCCTTTCATACAACGTCGTTCAGAGCGAGTGAAATCACCGTGACTATTTGTTTCAAGTTCGCTCGGTGGAGCGTTCGCGCGGAAAAACAGCGTCGTCAGACGCCGGCTTGCGCCGACTTCCCGGCAGTCGCGAAGAGTCTCGCGGGAAATCGGCGCCGGGTTAGCCGAACGCGTAACCTGCTGCCTCGCGCCCGGCTTCAAGATGTGGCGGATTACGCTTCGCCGGTCCACCTGCGCTCGGCTGGATTATGCTTGCTGCCGGAGCATCGGAAATGACATGGTCACACCGCCGATGCAGGCAGAGCGCAGGACTTCTTCGTGAGCACCAATCAAGCGATCAAACTTGCGGTGATCGGACGCGGCCTGATCGGATCGGCGGCTGCGCGGCATCTGAGCAAGGTGGGCCACGATGTTGCGCTGATCGGGCCCGATGAGCCGGCGGATTTTTCGCGCCATGGCGGCGTCTTGGGCAGCCACTATGACGAGGGCCGCATCACGCGGAGTTACGATCCAGGGGCGTTCTGGCGGCAAGCGAACCGCGCTGCGATTTCGCGCTACGGCGAGATTTCAGCGGAGAGCGGCGTGGAGTTCTATCGGGAAGCCGGTGCGCTTCACATCGGCCGCAGCGAAACCACTGATGTTGCTTCGATCGGCAGGATCTGTGCCGAAGACGGGATCCGGTGTGAAGCCTATCATGATGCGGGGCTCGCGGAGCGCTTTCCGCTTCTGAAATCGACGGCGGGAATGCAGGGCTATTTCGAGCCGCGCAATGCCGGATACATCAGCCCGCGCCGTCTGGTCCGCGCGCAGACGATCACGGCGGAGCGCGCCGGCGCCCGGATCATCGACGAACCCGCGCTGGGGATTTCGGAAAGCGGCTCCGGCGTCACGATCCGGACGCGATCGGGGAGCGTCGAGGCCGAGCGCGTTCTGGTTGCGGCGGGCGGGCACACCCAATCGCTGCTCGGCCGCTCCCTGGGCTTTACGGTCTATGGGCGGACCGCGGCGCTGTTCCGGCTTGGTGCGGCGGAGGTTCAACGCCTGGCCGGAATGCCGTCGATGCGTTGTCTCGGGCCCAAGGGCGACAATCCCTACATCCTGCCTCCGATCCGCTATCCGGACGGCCAGACCTGGCTGAAGCTCGGCGGCGATCCGGTCGATCTTCCGCTCGGCAGCGAGGCCGATATCAAGGACTGGTTCCGCTCGGGCGGATCGATTGAAGTCGCCGATCGGCTTCAAGGACAGATCCTTGAACGCATTCGCGACCTCGCTTTCGAGGAACGCCGCGTCGTGCCCTGCATGACCACCTTCGGCGACAGCGGCCTGCCCTGCATCGGACCGCTTTCAGAGCGCGTCACGGTCGCGTTCTGCTGCTACGGCAAGAGCGCAAAATGTTCGGACGAACTGGGCCGGCTCGGCGGCATGGCGCTGCTCGGCGAGGTCCGAGCCGAGCTCGCGCCGTGACGGAGTTTTGTGCGGCGTTTGCGTCCGAACGTTCCTGGGCACGCAGGACGCGTTCGCCAGCGGGTAGCCCGCATGAGCGCAGCGATATGCGGAACGCCACGACACGCCCCGGATGTCGCTTCGCTCATCCGGGCTCCGCTTGCTGAACCCGTAGGAGTGCCAACGCGGACGTAACGCACCCTCACGATCATCACCCGAAGACGTGATGGATTACGCTTCGTTCATCCGGACTGTCGGTGATGGTCTGCATCGCGTGACACAACGGCGAGGATCTCGTTGCTCACGCAGCGTTGAGCCGGCGTGAGTGATGATTGCATTCAAGTCCGCCGATGCCGCGCACAAATATCTGACGAGGCCAGACTCCTTGGCCCCATAAACAACACGGAGAAACTCCATGACCAACGTCAAACTCCTGTCGGCTTCCTTGATCGCGGTTGCCATGATCGCGTCGCCGGCAATGGCGCGTGAAACCCACGCGATGTCCCGCCACGTCGCGGAGGCGAGCGCCGCCGCGCCGACCGACCACGTCTATGTCGACGGTCGCGCCTGCATTCCGGCGCCGCGCGTCGGTTCATTCGCCACCGCGCCCTGGACCGGCAACAATGTCCCCTGCGAGCCGGGTCCATATTGATCGCGTGGCGCGCATCGATCGGTCGAGCGGCCTCCTAGCTGCTTGACCGGCGCGATGTGCCATCGCTCCGCTGAAACAGTGAGTAGCCCGCATGAGCGCAGCGATATGCGGGACTCCACGCGACACACGATAGAAGATGCCCCGGATATCGCTTCGCTCATCCGGGCTACGCTTGCTACCGTCAGCAGCGCAAGGGATTGACCGCGATTTCGCTTGGTGCAATCGCGGCTCGGCTTCCGATCGGATTGCGGCAAGCGCCATCGGCGACCTGCCCGCGCGTCAGTCGCGTGATACGGACAGCCCGGCGAGAAGCGGAGCGTATGCCGTGAGCCTGCGGGATACGAACTCGGTGAAGAGCCGCACGCGCTTCGTCTTGCGTGTCTCTCCCTGTGTGAGAAGCCAGAGCGTACCGTACATGTGCAAGTCGGTGCCCGGCACTCTCACCAGCAGCGGGTCGGCATCTCCGACGAAGCACGGCAGCGTCGTCATGCCAATCCCCTGCTGCACCGCGACGATCTGCGCCGCGGCATCTGTGGCCCGGAACGGAACCTCGGCGGCGCGCACCTCACCCTCGTGAGCCCAGTCCGGGATTCCGTGAATACTTATGACGATCCACCTGACGGGATCAGGCGCGCCCGCACGCCACGCGGCCAGTCGATCGCGGGATATGTAGATACCTCCGAACAGCTCCGGTCCCTTCAGGCCGTGAAGATTGAGCGGCAGGGTTTTGCGGTCGTAGACGACGCGGATCGCGACGTCGGCCTCCCGGTTGGTCAGATTTGCCAGCTCGCCGGACGACAAGATTTCCATCTCGATGTCCGGATGCAGTCGCGCGAAATCGGAGAAGTCCGGCATGAGCAGGTGTGTCGCGAGGGTCGGTGCCAGCGTCACCCGCAGAAGCCCGCGCACGCCCTGGTCGCTGCCGAAGACGCGCGTCTCCAGCTGGTGCGACGACGCTTCCATCTGGTCCGCGAGTTCGAGGACCTCCTCCCCCGCAGCCGTCAGGCGGTAACCCGAAGGCAGCTTCTCGAACATCTGCGCTCCGAGCCGCTCCTCCAGCTGGGCGACGCGTCGCAGAACGGTCGAGTGGTTCACCCCGAGCCGTTCGGCGGCAGCCCGCACCGAGCCTCCGCGCGCGACGGCAAGAAAGTAGCGAACGTCATCCCAGTCGATCATGGTGCAAATCCAGCACCGCTGGGGTGCGCCTTTCAAAGCCCGTGTCCAATACGTCGGACAGCATCTCCGTGTGTGGGTAGCACGGGCGATCATCATAGCCCAAGCCGAATAGCCACGCCGACAAGCGCGGCCCAATTCCGAACGGCGAACAGCGATCGTCGCGGCTGGCGTCAGTCATCCGGCCGGATCGATTTCGCACCACCGATGTGCGCGCTTCCGCACTCAACGCCTGACGCCGGCGGAGCTACGTCGAGGTTCTCGGGGGCCATCTCGCAGATGGGACCAGAGACGCTGTCCGACACGACGAAAGGAGAACTCATGGGAAAGCTTGAGGGTAAGATTGCAGTCATCACGGGTGGATCGAGCGGCATGGCGCTGGCGAGCGCCAGGCGGTTCGTTGAAGAAGGCGCCTATGTTTTCATCACGGGCCGAAGGCAGGAGGCGCTCGACGAGGCGGTCAGGCTGATCGGCCGGAACGTGACCGGCGTGCGCGGCGACGCGGCCAATCTCGACGACCTCGACCGTCTGTTCGACACGGTCAAGCGGGAAAAGGGCAAGATCGACGTCCTGTACGCGAGCGCCGGCATCGGCGAAGCCATCCCACTGGGCGAGATTACCGAGCGGCATTTCGATGCGACCTTCGACCTGAATACGCGCGGCACGCTGTTTGCGGTTCAGAAGGCGTTGCCGCTGTTCAGCGATGGCGGCTCGATCTTCATGACCGGGTCGGTCGCTTCGGTAAAAGGTTTTCCCGGTTACGGTGTGTATGCGGCGAGCAAGGCGGCGTTGCGCTCATTCGCACGCACCTGGCTCAACGAACTGAAGGGCAGGAATATCCGGGTGAACGTGCTGAGCCCGGGGCCGATCGCCACACCGATGCAGGACCAGGTTCTCGACGCGGCGGCGAAACGGATGTTCGAATCCCTGATCCCGCGGGGAAAGATGGGTCGTCCCGAGGAAATTGCGGCGGCCGCGCTGTTTCTTGCCTCAGACGATTCGAGCTTCGTGAATGGGGTGGAGTTGTCTGTCGACGGCGGTTTTTCGGCCATCTGAAATCGAATCAACACCAACACGGATCGGAGAAGCACCATGAGCTACGCGATTGTAGGATTCGGTAAGGTAGGCCAGGCCCTCGCCCACGCCTTCGCCCGTAAGAACATCAACGTGACCGTCGCGAGCCGCCGGCCGCCCGAGGCGTTGGCGCCGCAGGCGCGGGCGATTGGACCCACGGTCGTCGCCAAGTCGTTGCGGGAAGCACTCGAGGCCGACACAATCATCCTGGCGGTCCCGTTCGGGGAGCATCGCGAGGTTGCGAAGGCCCTGCCGAGCTGGAAAGGCAAGACGGTGATCGACGCGATGAACGCGTTTCCAGTCCCTGAAGAGCTGGACGGCCTCCCGTCCTCCGCCTTCGTCGCGAAGGCGTTCACCGGCGCCAGCTTCGTGAAAGGGTTCAATCACCTGGTTGCGGCCAAGCTGGCGGCCGATCCGATCGTCGAGGGTGGCCACCGGGTCGTCTTGCTGTCGAGCGACGACGAGGACGCGGTCGCGCCTGTGGCGGCCTTGGCGAAGCAACTCGGGTTCGCACCCGTTAAGCTGGGAAGGCTCAACGAGGGTGGCGCGCTGGTGCACGCACGCGGCCGCACTTGGGGCCCGCTCATCTTCCAGGATTTGTTCAAGAAGGAGCAGTAACGGATTTGCGACCCGTAGCCCGCATGAGCGGAGCGACATGCGGGACAAGACGCGGAGCGCCGATCGGAAAACGCCGGATGTCGCTGCGCTCATCCGGGCTACGCTTGCTATCCTGGCGATCCGCCCTCGCGTAAGACTCGCGAGGGCGGCGTTCGCAAACTGCGATCTCGATCAAGATGCCTCGATCGGCTCGGACATCGTTATCCGGTTCTTGACGCTAGGACGCTCCTGCATCGCTGCATACCATGCCAAGAGAGCCTCGCACTCGACCGGCACCGGCACGTTCACCAGTCCCGCGAAGATCAAGCCGCCGATGAGGGTGATATCGGCCATCGTGAACGCCTCGCCGGCGACGAACGGCTGTCCTTTCAGAATGCCGTCAAAGTAGTGCATCCCCCTGAGGGCCTTGTCGCGCTGACGGAATCCCCATTCGGGGTTCTGATAGATCTCGACATGAGGCCCGAGACCCGGCGTGGCGTGGTGGAAATAGACACTGATGGCGTCGAGCAGCTCCAGTTCGGCGCGCTTGCTCATCATGTGAATCACGCCGTTTTCGCGCGGCGTCCTGCCGGTCAGCATCGGCGCGCCATCGAGCGCGTCAAGGTACTCGGTGATGGCCGTGCACTCGCCAATAAAGGTCCCGTCGTCGAGTTCGAGCACCGGCAGCGTGCCGGAGTAGTTCTTGGCGAGGAATTCGGGCTGCTTGTGCTCGCCCTTGTAGAGATCGACCAGTACGAACTCCACTTGCGACCGCAGGTCCTTCTCGGCGAGGGCGATGCGAACACGAGCCGGATATGGGCCAGTCGGCCAATCGTAAATCTTCATCAGGACTCCTTTGTCTACCTGTCACTTGGTAGGCTAAAACTAGCCTTCAAATCGGGCCGGTCAACGCCTATCTGTCACTTGGTAGATAACGAAGCAGTGAGGCGACGAAGTGAGTTCGAGCTCTCGGGAGGCCATCCTGGCGGCAGCAAAGCGGACCGCGCAGGCGCGCGGCTATGGCGGCTTGAATTTCCGCGATCTCGCGGACGAAGTCGGGATCAAGGCCGCCAGCATCTATCACCATTTTCCGAGCAAGGCCGATCTCGGCGTGGCCGTCGCGCGGCGCTACTGGGAAGACACCGCCGCCCAACTCGAGGCGATGCTGGCAGAAACGGCCGATCCTGTCCGCTGCCTGCGTCGATATCCCGATGTGTTTCGCAAAGCGCTCGAGAGCAACAACCGCATGTGCCTCTGCAGCTTCATGTCGGCGGAAGTCGACGACCTGCCGGACGCAGTGAAGAAGGAGGTCCAGACCTTTGCCGACGTCAACGTGGCGTGGCTGAGCAAGCTGTTGGTGGCCGCGGGCCTGGTCAGTTCGAGAAAGAGCGAACAGCGGGCCCGCGCCATCTTCGCCGCCGTCGCCGGCGCGCAGCTCGTCGCCAGAAGCCGCTCCGATATTTCGCTCTACGACTCGATGATCGACAGCTATCGCGCCGCGGGACTTCTGCCGGCATAGATGGCCCGAACGTCAGATCGACGTGAGGCGGCGACGCCCTGCTCCAACTCGATCGTTCTAAGCCATGGTAGCGAGTAGCCCGCATCAGCGAAGCGATATGCGGACACCACGTGACACGCTGACAGGAGGTGCCCCGGATATCGCGGAGCCCGTCATCGGGCGCGCGTTCGCGCGACCCGTTGGCTCATCCGGGCTACGCTCGCTGGTGCACGCACGCGGCCGCGTTTGGGGCCAGCTCATCTTCCAGGATTTGTTCAAGAAAGAGCAGTGATCGGCGCACGGGCGCCGTTCGAAGGGCGGGGAGACGCGCTGGCCGCGCCGGACGGGCAGCGCGCAGTTCGGATCAACGGTTTCAAACAGCGTCAGATATGACACCACGTTCTCGCGACGATAATCGTCCGAGCTTTGCTGTTGGTTTCACCCTCTTCGATCGGAGGGCGCAGGGAAGACCGGGTGCCGATCGCACCCATGGGCCCCGAGCAATGGGTAGGAAGCTCGGGGGTAGGACCACAGGTGTAACCGGAAACATCCGGCCTTCCCTGCGCGATGGTTGTGCGGCTTCCGTCCAAAAACGGGTGGATCCAATTCAACCGCCAAAGCACGTACGACGAAAGCTCAATCGCACTTTTGCTGTCCCAGTTTTGGTTGACGTAGCGGCAAAGGTCTTCGATCGCCTTAACTACTTGGCCTGGGTGAATGGGCTCGAATTCGTTCTGCGTTATACGAACCGTCGCCGTTCGATAGCCGATTGGTGATGCACCCGGATATCCTTGGCGCTAAATATACTATCTACCCATCGGAAAAAATCGCTCTCTCGTCTCATTGTTGGAGAGCCATCCGGGGCCACATATGTCGGCTCCCAGGCATCATTAGCGAAAAATCCAAACGATCGAATTGGTCGACGCGGGTTCGGATGCAACAGGCAAGCATGATGAATCCAGAAGTTCCCAACTGGCTCATCGGTCCCGCTGACATGCATCTCCACTACGAATACGACCGCCGTTACTCGGCGCGTGCGATGGAAAAATCGTTCAGTAAGTTCGCCAAGAGACGGCCCCAAATTTTCTGTTGTGGCCCAGCTTTCCGGCAGCACGCAAAAAATGATGGAAGCATCTGTATCAGGCAGTTGCTTTCGCTTGTGATTCAGCGCATTTTCGATTGTTTGGATGGAAAAACTCTCTGCGGTGAGCGCTGTGACTTCAACGTTCACTGTCTCCCCGTCCGCGATCGCTTGAAAATCAAAATCTTCGCGCCTGATTCCTACCTCGGGCTTAGCTCGTACGTCATAGCCACCCTCAAGAAACATCCGCGCGGCATACATCTGGTAATAAGTGGATCGAAGATCTCGTCCACGCATTCGACGACAAAACTCCGAGAAGCCCGGACATGACCGCATCAGAAAGAGTGTTTCTCCGATAAGCAGCACGCGTCCAACGTAACCATGCCAAATCCCTCCTCTGCTGGTCCGCTGAAGGTCTAGAAAATCGCTTGTTTCTGCCTTTGTTAAATTCTTTCCGAGATAAAATAGGCCGATGTAAGCAGCCGCGAACCAATAGAAGCTCTCCCTATCAAAATCACAAGCAGCATCTCTCAAATAGTCTGCGAGGCGCTTAGGAACGTCGTCAAACATCCTCGCCCCCGTCGCACGGCTTAACGCGCTGGAGAACCCCTCACTCCCACTCTATCATTTTGAACGACGGCACGTCGTTGAGCTGTAAGCACAATTTTCTCGATCTGACGGACAAACGCCGACGGCATACCCGCCGTATTTTTTTGGTCTTGAATCCACAAGAAAAATTGCTCCTCATGGAATGCAGGCAATTCCGCTACCTATCGGAGTCTATCGATTGGATGGCGCGCCGCATGCGCAACCAACACTGACAGTGCCCGCACTGACACAAATCTTAAAATACCGTCAGATGTCAGGAGCATTCCTCCGCTCCCCGGACTGCCGTGCTCCGGCCTAGGCGCCCGGCGTCGACGAACTGGCGACGTCGATAGTGCGCGCTTCGGCGTTAGTCCTCTCCTTCGAGTCAACGTTGAAAGACGATTTTGCCGCCGACAAGCGTGATGTCCGCCTTGATGTCTTTAATTTGCTCTTCCGGAATGGCCATGTAGTCCGCGGAAAGGACCGAGAGGTCGGCAAGCTTGCCCGGCTGGATCGTACCCTTGCGTGCCTCGTCGAACATGTAGCGGGAAGCTGCCGACGTGTAGAGGCGGAGTGCCTGTTCGCGACTGATAGCTTCCGGCGCACCGTAGACGCTTCCGTTCGGATCCTTCCGCGTCACCATGATGTACATGTTGAGGAACGGGTTGATCGGGTTGACCGGGAAGTCGGTTCCGGCACCGAGATTGTCCAGCCCCATCTTCTCGATCAAGGTCTTTGTCGGCACGGCGCGATCGGCTGTTGGCCGCCCCAGGAAGCGCTCGACGGTCGCAGCCTTGTCCCACATGAAGACGTTCTTGAAATCGACCCTGACCCCCAACTTGTGGGCGCGCTCCATCTGCTCAGGTCTGATCAGGCTCGCGTGGATGAGAACAAAACGACGGCCGCTTATGGACCGTTCCTTGTCGGCCGCCTCGAAGGCGTCGAGCACCTGGTCGATGCCGAGATCACCTACGACGTGCACGCCAACACGCCAGCCGTAGCGATTGCAGATTGAGACGAGTTGCGTGAGCCGCTCGGGGGTCTGCTGGGCGATGCCGTGGTAGTTGTCGTGCGAATCCGGATAGACGTCGCGCATCAACGCCGTCTTCAAGGTCATGCCGCCATCGTAGAAGATCTTGATGCCGGCAAACCTGACCCAGTCGTCGCCGAAGCCGGACGAAGCGCCATTAGCCGACATGATCGCTTCCCAGGCGCCTAGATCGGCGGGCGGCTCAGGTCTGTACATCAATCCCGTCCGCAGCGTCGCTTGTCCGGACGCCGCGAGCTTCTGCAGCGTACGGACGTCGCGCGCTTCCGTGGCGCCTTCGACCGCGCTCGTGATCCCAAAACTGTTCAGCGCGCCTTCCGCAAGTGTGAACTGCCTGATTTCATCCTCTTCGGTCCACGGCGGAACGGCCTTCTCGACCCGGTCGATCGCGGTCTCGACGAGGACGCCGGTCAGTTCGCCGGCCGCGTCGCGCTCGAAAAAGCCACCGTCCGGGTTTGCGGTGGTCTTATCGATGCCTGCCTTCTGCAACGCCATCGTGTTCGCCATCGAGAAATGCCCGACGGTGCGCAAGTAGACCGGATTGTTCGGAGCGACGCTGTCGATCTCCTGTCTCGTCAGGTAGCGCTTCTCGGCGAGTTGTGACGGCGGGTGCCACGCTCCCCCAACGATCCACTCGCCCGGCTTCTTCTTGGCGACGAAGGCCTTGATTGCCTCGAGCGCTTCCGCGACCGTCTTCGCCCGGCCCATGACGACGACATAGTCGCCAAGTCCAGCCGCCTTGAAGTGCGCATGCGTATCGATCAATCCGGGAACGACGGTCTTGCCGGATACATCAAGCACCTGCGTGCGCGCTCCGGCGAGCGCCCGCATGGACGCGCTGCTTCCGACCGCGAGAATCTTTCCGTCCCGGACGGCGATCGCTTCGGTCACGCTGGATTGCTCGTCAAGGGTCAGGACCCTTCCGTTGACGAGAACGAGATCGGGCGAATTGACGTCCGCCGGCTGTGCTGTAGCGGGTGCTGCGGCTGCGAACAGAATTCCAGCACCGAGTATCGCGAGCACCGTCGACCTGCGGACCATTCAAACCTCCCGATTATCTTGTTCAATAGGCGAACATCTGGTCTTTCTTCGATGATAGCCGCGCGTATCGAAGCGGTCCAACAATCCGGCAGCCGCTCACGCCGCGACGGTGGCTCCCCCATCGACGACGACGGTCGAACCGGTCGAGAAGGGATTGCATGCGAGAAAGAGGACCGCGTTCGCGATGTTCGGCCAAAGCGGTCGGCGGAGAGGGTCTGGCGGAATACCAGAAAGGGACGCTGCTTCGTAATGCTGGTCGAGAGCTTTCCTATACGAGCGAGGATGTCGGTGAAGTTGCCCATCAGGCACCGAATATTTTCGCCAGCAGGTGGACGATTTCTGCGGTCGACACTTTCATGCCGAGATCCTTGCCGAGATCGACCAAACGAGTGCCCCAGCGCTTCAGCTTCCCAACATCCGACCGCGGGCAATTCATCTTCCCCCGGACGACTGATCCGATTGGCACAGCGAACGCGAACTTATTTGCTCGCTCTCTCGCGGGCCAAACGGCGCCACTGCGCTGGTGTCGTCCCCGTTCGGTCGATGAACACGCGCCGGAACGCCGCCACAGACTGATACCCGACCGATTCGGCCACGACCTCGATGCTGATCGTCGGCTTCTTCAGCTCGTTGGCGGCCAAGCTCATCCGGATATCCGTCAACAGATCGGCGGCCGAACGCCCCAGCTTGTCCTGAAAATGACGCGCGAAGGTAGCCCGCGACATGCCGCACAAGTCAGCGAGATCGATCAGATTCCAGTGTCGCGTCGGATCACCGAACATTCCTGCAATAGCCGGTGCAAGTCGCGAATAACTCGTCAGCGCCAGCAGTCCTTCTGGAGCTGACTCAGATTCGCTCGCTGCACGTAACACCAGCGTGAACAGCACCGAGGAAAGCCCGCGAAGGATGGCATCGCCTCCCGGTTTGTCGCTTGTTGCCTCCATCCGCATCAGCGCCACGAGATTGGCCAGATGGTTCGAAGCTGACCCAGTATCGTCCCCAGCAAGCCCCTCTATGGACCGCACTACCAGCTTCGCGGGGAGGCAGTTACGAATCAGGCGATCATGGGGCGCTCCAATGAAAAATCGCCCGCACAACATGTCTAGACGCTCACCCGGGCCACTATTCTTTTTGAAGGCCCACCCTCCAGAACCTTGCCGAACATCAGTCGGCCCCGCTGGAGCTCCACTGCCATCGTGCAGCACATAGGCCGACCCATGAGGCAACAGGATGATATCACCGCCTACCAGTTCTTTGGCCGTTTCAGTATCCGTCTCAAGAAACTCGATTACAGTCCGGCCATTGAGCACGATATGGTAAGGAATCTCATGTGCCGCACACTGAGACTTGGCCAAACGCCACGGCGCACCATACGAGCAGCAAATCTCTAGCTGCCCGGTGACGGTAATAATTTGCAGAAGCCGGCTCAGCCAATCGGCCTGGGGCACATTTCCTCCGGAAAATTAACTGCTCCCGCCTGGATGCGCTCCTAATGACTTTTCTTGAGGCGCATCCAGACTCGAACATTACGCTCGCTAGCTTAGATCGACCCAGCCGGGCTTACGGGAGGGAAGTCTTTGTCTGGATCGAACACGTTGTTGAAGAAGTTCGTCAGGGAGTACATGGCCACCAGGGCGATGATCTCCATGATGTTCGCATCCGTGTAGCCAGCATCGCGCACGGTCTTCAGGTCGGTGTCGCTGACCTGTCCGCGCGACTGGATGACCTTGCGCGCGAACTGGAGGGCGGCGTCGCGCTTCGGATCGGAGGCATGACCCTGGCGCGCAAGGATGATGTCATTGGCCGGCAACTTGGCCATGTGTTCGGCCGTATAGCTGTGCACGGTCAGGCAGTAGTTGCAGCCATTCACCTCCGAGACCGCGAGACCGATGCTGTCACGGGTCTTCACGTCAAGCGTCTTGCTCAAGGAGCCGATTAGGTCGGCCCACGCGTTGAACGCAACCGGGCTCTGCGCGAAGCACGCCAGCATGTTGGGGGTGAATCCAATAGTCTTGGTGAACGCATCGAGCGTCGTTTTCGAATCCGCCGGGACGTGTTCCGGCTTAGGGGTTGTAATTCTGGACATCGATAGCTCCGTATGTGTTGGTGCGCCCCGCTATGGGTTCAACGGAAGCTCAGGACGTCGAGCACGGGCCGGCGTGGCTTCGACGGCCAATTCCCATCACGCATCGGCCCGACCGCGAGAAGCATCACGGGGATCTCGTTGTTGGCGAGGTTGTATTCCTTTCTCGCCGCGGCGGGGTCAAAACCGATCATCGGGGTCGAGCCCCAGCCCATCGACCGGGCAGCGTAAATGATCGCGGCCGCGCCGAAAGTTGCGCTGCGCATCGCCTCATCTCGTTGCTGCTGCGGGTTATCGTCGTAAATACCGCGGGCACCCTTTTCCGCTTCAGGAAGCTGGTCCGCCGGCATGTAGCCCGCTTTCACCATCGGGCCAAAGACCGCGGGTACGGTGCTCGCATCAGCGAGCTGGCCGATGATGATGAATGTCACCGCCGCTTCGTAGCTAATCGCCTGGTTCCAGGCGATCGGGCGTAGCCGCTCCTTCGCCTCGGGTGAACGCACGGCAACGAAACGCCAGTTCTGGAAGTTGAACGAGGTCGGCGCCGAGGTCCCGATCTCCACTAGGGCGGTGATCTGTTCGTCAGTCAGAACAGCCTCAGGATCATAATACTTCGTAGCACTGCGGCTCAGCATGGTTTCGATGACTTCATTGGTTATGACGAGATCTACGTTAACACTGCGAGTTTGAGCGTTTTCGGCGATGGCGGTGGTCATAGCGGTCCTTTGATCGACATGTTGGAGAGGTATAGATACGGCCACGCACTAAGTGGTTCGAGACGAACTCGGCTCAATTAAAGGCTCGATACGCTCATCTTTCTCCGAACCGACGATGCGCTCTCTCCCCCGTGTTGCATGGCGCAGTTGCAGACACACTGTTCGCACCTCTGCCGTTACAGTGATCAACCTGATTTTCGTAAATGGAGCAGGACGGTGCGAGGCGCTGCCTGCTGGAACAGCATTGGCGTGCCTGGCGACATTCGGAATTGTTTTTAAAAATGGTTAGAGAAGATCAAGCACATCGGCCACCGACATACGCGGCTTCTGCGGCCAGTTCCCAGCTCGCTCCGGTCCAACGGTCAACAACATGGCGGGCACTTCGTTTTCGCCGAGACCAAACTCGGCGGTGCACCGCGTCGGCGTCAAAACCGATCATCGGTGTGGATCCCAGGCCAAAGGAGTGAGCGGCATAGATCATCGCCGCTGCGCCAAAGGTTGCGGTCCGCATGGCTTCGTCACGCTGGCGCTGCGGTTGGTCGTCATAAAGACTGCGTGCGCGGCGTTCGCTCTCCGGCACCATATGTGCCGGCATGATCCCGGCTTCCACGACAGGTGCCAGGCGCTGTGGGAGAGTGTTCGCATCCGCCAACCTGTCAATGACGATGAAGGTGACTGCTGCATCCATGATCGCCGGCTGGCTCCAAGCGATCGGACTGAGGCGTGCCTTGGCTTCAGGCGTACGTAGGGCGATGAAACGCCAATTCTGCAAGTTGAAGGACGTGGGCGCGGTCGTACCGATGCGCACTAGCTCGCGAATCTGATCGTCGCTCAGAGTGGCGGCTGGATCGTAGACTTTGCTAGAGCGGCGACTCAAGATACATTCGATGACGGCATTGATCTTGGTGGTTGCGTTGGGCACGATTATCTCTATGGATGACGGGATAGATTGAGGTACACGAGTGCTTTCGCTCTATGCGGAATTGCTCTCACTCACCGCCCGTATAAGCAGCCAGAAGACACTTGAATGAACGATGCCTGATCCGCCCTGCGAGGCGGTTTTACTCGACGGACGGAAAGTCGACGTCGGTGCCGTTGATACGGTTGAAGGTATTGGTGAAGATGCCGAGTGCAATGGTCAGCGAGATTTCCGCCAATTGGGTGTCGGTGTAGCCGGCCTCACGGATGGCATTGAACTCGTCGTCGCTGATCGTGCCGCTCGTGGCATGCAGGTGGGATACGAAGCGCACCAAGGCATCACGCTTGGCATCACCCGTGGGCTGCCCTGCGCGAATGGCATGCAGCGCGTCGACCGGTAGACCCGCCAGTTTGCCGACGAAGCTGTGCGCAGCCACGCAAACGTCGCAACCGGTCTTCTCACTGATTAGCAGTTTGATGGTTTCGTGCTCTTGCCTGCTCAGGTTGCCCGCGTTCAATGTACCTTGGGCGTCGAGCACGGCGGCCAAAGACGCCGGTATAAGGTGGCCCAATGCGGCGTACGTATTGGGAACGCGACCACCGGAAAGTTTTTTCACGCGCGCATAAATATCGGCAGTGGCGCCGGTCGCGGACTCGACGGCGGGGATAGCGATGCGGCTCATGGTTTGGCTCTCTCGTTAGGCAGTTAAGACCTGCCGCTTTAAGCTCAGCCGATACCGATTTCGAGACTAGGTTTGCTCAATAAAAGACCTAAAAGTATCAAGACAACGAGACGATCGATTCGCCCGATTGCGGCGCGGGACGGCGGACGTTTTCTCGCCGAGTTGAGCTCGATATTCGGGTATTTTATCCAGGATGTACACCGAGAGCGAACGCGTCCTCGCCCTCGCGTGCCAAGCGACGCCATTGCCCCGGCCCCATCCCCACCTTGTCGGTGAAAACACGCCGGAATGCCGACACGGATTGATACCCGACTGCATCGGCCACGAACTCGGTCGACATTCCCGGCTTCTTCAGTTCGTTGGCGGCCATGCTCATGCGGATGTCTGTCAGGAGTTCGATAGGAGAACGGCCCAGCCCGTCTTGAAAGTGCCGCACGAGGGTTGCGCGAGACATGTTGCACAAGTCAGCCAGATCTTGAAGATTCCAGGGGCGCGCCGGACTGTCGAACATGGCTGAAATGGCTGGTGCCAATCGTGAATGGCCGGCAAGTGCCAATAGGCCTGCAGGCGCCTGTTCAGACTCACTTGCCGCGCGCAGTGCAAGTGTGAACAGCGTTAGCGTCAGTCCGTTGAGGATTGCATGCCCTCCTGGTCTTTCGCCAGCGGACTCTATGCGCATCATGCTCACCAGACTGGCCAAGTGGTTCGAAGCTGCCCCGATGCCCGCTTCACCACGACCGGCCATGGCGCGTACCATTAGAGTCCTGGGTAGATAATCGCGGATCAGCCGATCATGGGGCGGTTCGATGAAAAATCGCCCGCACAACATGTCCAGATGCTCTCCTCCGCCATCGTTCTCCCTGAGCATCCATCCTGCGGAAACTTGGCGTTCGTAGGTTCGACCCGGCATACGTCCGCTGCCATCGTGCAAGGCGTGTGCCGACCCGTGAGGAAACAACACAATATCCCCGGCCAGCAATTCCCTCGCCGTCCCCGTTTCCGGATCCTCAATAATGGCACTGCCTTTTAGCACAACGTGGTAGGGAATTTCGTGTGCCGCGGAGTGAGCGAAATCCACACGCCATGGTGAGCCATAAACGCAGCGGGCCTCCACCTGGCCAGTGACCGTCATCATTTGCAGAAGATGGCTTAGCCAGTCGATTTGGGACATACGAGAAGTACCTTCACTAATCTCCACGTGCGAAAAAGGCGGGAAGGTGAAGAATCGCCCTCCCTTCCCGAGTCCTCACGGACGAACGCGAATGATCGTCTTCCCCGGCCGTCGCTCGGTCGGGTTGAAGGCAGCGACAGCATCGTCGAGGGTTGCGACAGTGCCAATGTTCGTTCGCAGTCGTCCGTCCCGCACTCGCTGGACGATCTCGCTCAGTTGGGCGCGATTGGCCTCGACAACGAAGTCAATCGTCCGGCCATCAGCGGGGCGCGCCTCTGTCGGGCCTGCGATTGTCACCAGCGTTCCCCCGGCTCGAACCGCGCTTGCAGACCGCTTCGCGATGTCGCCGCCGAGGACATCGAAAACCAGATGGACTCCGCCAACATCTTCCAGAGCGTCGTTATCGAGGTCGACGAACTCCTGCGCGCCGAAGTCGAGAGCCGTCTGGCGGCCGGCAGCGCGTCCGGTGCCGATCACATATGCCCCGGCCTCACGCGCGAGCTGGGTTGCCATCGAACCGACCACGCCAGCCGCACCGTGCACAAGGACGCTCTGCCCCGCACAAAGGCGGCCGTGCTCGAACAGCCCCTGCCACGCGGTCAGGCCCGGCATCACGAGGGCCGCGCCCACCGTGAAGTCAACGTCCCCCGGTAGCGCGGCGAGGTTGCGGGCCTCGACGACCACATACTCCGCCAGCGTGCCGTCGCGAGTCCAGTCCGTGAGGCCGAACACCCGCTGTCCCACCGATAGCCCCGTTGTTCCATAACTGAGGGCGGTGACCACTCCGGCCAGCTCGTGGCCGGGGATCGAAGGCGTCCGGTCACGGCCGAGACGATCGATCCAGGTCGAGGGCCATGCCAGTTCATCTCCGGTGAATCCCGACGCATGGACCTGAACAACGACATCGCCGTAATTAGCGCCCGATAGGCTGGCGAGCGCTGCCCCCTGCGGCTCCGGCCGTTCCACCAGCTTCATCCCGGCCGTTCCCGCAGCTTGGTCCGTCACAATGATCGCCTTCATCGTGAATCTCCTTGTTTTGACTCACTCGGACTGGCAATGGCATTTGAAAGCTTCGCGCAAGCCGATGGCATCCACGCGCATATGGCGTGATGTCGCGGCCGGCAACCTAGCTTTCACCAAGACGCCACACCTTCAACCAATTGTATTAACAGAGAATTTTGGCGAGTATGGGCTCCTATGGGGTAAGATAAGCAAGCCAACCAGATGCTACAATTGGCCATTTCCGATGGATTGGTTCGGCCAAGCCGAAGGATGAGAAATTGCGCTTCGATCTGACGGATATGCGGTTGTTCTTAACCGTGGTGGAGCGGGGCAGCCTCACCAAGGGAGCCGAGAGCATGAATCTGGCTCTCGCTTCCGTGAGCGAACGCATTTCCGGGATGGAGTCTTCGCTTGGCGCCCAGCTCCTGGAGCGAAATAGGCGGGGTGTCACTACGACGCCGGCCGGTGACGCTCTGGTTCGCCATGCACGGTTGATACTGGATCAGGTAGAGCAGATGCGCGGTGAGTTGCGCAGCTACGGCACTGGCCTGAGAGGACGCATCAGGCTCTTGTCCAACACGGCCGGGTTGGCCGCATTTCTTCCTCCTCGGCTCGGCCGTTTCTTGGTCGCTTATCCAGATCTTTCAATAGATCTCTATGAACGACCGAGCGCCGAGATTGCGCGGGCCATCCTGGAAGGTCGTGCTGACCTGGGAATTGTAGCTTACCACACTGGTCTGGCGGCGTTGCAGACTCACGTTATCGCGCAAGACCAACTCGTCGCTGTTGTGAGCGAAACGCACCGCATCAGCGATCACCAATCGATAGCTTTCGCAGATGTCGTTGATGAGCCGTTCGTTGGCGTGGCCGACGCTGCATTGGAAGCATATTTAGGAGAACGTGCCGCACGCCTGGGTCGGCAAATTTACTACCGCATTCAACTCAGGCGCATTGAGAACATCGCAATGATGATTGAGTCCGGCGTTGGGATCGCCATTTTGCCCGAAGCCTCCGCCAAAGATGTAAGCCACCTCGGTTTGACAATCGTGCCCCTTCGAGACTCCTGGGCGCTAAGGCAGCTTCATCTTTGTGCGCGTGACTTCTCTGCGCTCACACCGCACGCCGGCTTGCTTGCGCAGCAGCTTATGGAGCCGAAGGTCGCGATCTCTTAAGCGCTATGGCCGCCGCAACCCCTCGTGTGAGCTGGCATCGAGCGGTAATAGGCGTGGCTGTCTATGTCATACGCTCGCACATCGTCATCTGCTTCAGAAGAGGAATGGGTGAGCAGCGAGTTCAAGACCGAGAATACCGATAAGGATCAGGAACCAACGTCGAAAGGTTGCCGCGCTTATGCGCCCACGGACCATTGTTCCGACGTGCATCCCCAGCAACGCAGGAATGATCGCAAGGACTGACAGGGTAATACTTCCAAGATGGAAAGCTCCGCCACGGGCGAGGCCTGCCGCCAATGCAATTGTTGAGACCGTGAACGACAGCCCGAGCGCCTGGATGAGATCGTTTTTGGAAAGACCGAGAGCCTGAAGATAAGGAACGGCGGGAAGCGTGAAAACTCCGGTTGCTCCGTTGATTAGTCCGGTTGCCAACCCGATGACAGGCGACAATGAACGTTCGAAGCGCGTGGGAACCGACAATGGCTTCGCAAATAGGCCGTGCACTGCAAAGATAATCAGGGCGGCACCCAATCCAACACTTGCGTATACGGTATTGGCGCTCGTCAAAAGCCACGAGCCGGCAAGGGTGCCAACCAGTATGCCGAGCATCATCACCCAAAGTCTTTTAATCAGGCCCAGAAAATTCGGCCCTGTAAACAACTGCCAAAAGTTTGTGACGAAGGATGGAATGACCAGCAGAGAAGCTGCACTGACTGGCGGCATGATCGCGCTGAGGACGCCCATAGAGACGGTCGGCAAACCCATTCCCGCCACGCCCTTGACGAATCCGGCGACGAAAAACGTCAGCGCGACAAATAGAACATGCGGCGAAAGATAACCACTCATCCCGACTCCTCGGACCAGGCCGTGTCCCCATTTTTGACTTCGCGTAGGCCCATGGCATCCGCGTGCATATAGCGTGATAGCTCCGAAAAAATGTCGCTCTCACTAAGGCGCCATTCTCCAATCTCTTGTTTTATAGTCAAAATCGGCAAGCATGGCGTCGCACTTAGCAAGCTACGCTCACATTACCGATCGCCACAATTGGTCATTTCCGATAGGAAACTTCGGCGACGCCGAAGATTAAGAATTGTGCTTCGATTTGACGGATATGCGGTTGCTCATGACCGCGGTGGAGCGAGGTAGGTCCGCGCCAACCTGAACAGAATCGCGACGAGATCCTTGAGAACACCTTCACAAGAGGCTTGCCCCAAGGAAGCGCAATTCGAAGTGTCGCGAGAATTCAAGGACGACATGTCCCGCGCAGGAGCCAGGGCGCGATGACGACAGCAGACGCTTTCTCCCACTACTACTCGCACTTTACGCGAGACCAGGATCACTTCGAATCGCGACTGGCCAGGCTCAAGACTCCGGTGAAGGTGGTTCGGGGCGAGAAGGACCTCTACATCAAGAAAGAGATGGGCCTTGAGTTCGCCGAAAGTATCCACGCAGAACTCACGCTCCTCCCCGGCATTGGGCACTTTCCTCATCTGCAGAACCCAAAGCTGACTATCGATGAGGTTCGTGCTTCATTTCGATGAGTGCGCAATGGCCCAATCGCTGCACCTCGAGCCGAAGTAGAAGCGCCGGTCCGTGATTGACACCAGACTGATGACCGACATGCTTCTGGCCCGTTGCTGCCGTCGGCCCGGATGTCCGCTTCGCTCCAACTGCTGCCGATCCCTCAAACTGAGGCTTCGCCTCGCAGGCTCCGGCCACTCTGCACGCTATAGTGCGCCACAATACTCTGTTCGTGGAAACGCGGTGGAATTCAGACACCGAGCGGGGTTAAGTAGAGGCCACAACTCGGACCAGCGCTCGTATATGAGAGGAGTGAGAACAGCTTCACCAAAACTACGCCAAACTGCGCGATAGCAGCCGGCCGCCCTACTCCCACTCAATCGTTAGGAAGATGTTTCCGCGTTGATTTCCAAGCACAAATCCTTAGAGCTGACGGTCTAATCCCGACGGTATACCCGCCCAACTTTTTCGATCATGAATTCACAGGATAATTTGGGAGGCTCTGAGGGTTGGTACCTTCAGCAAGTATCGGAATCAATCGAGGCATTAGACCGACTCAAACGCTGAACGGCCTCCTCTTCGGCTTTCCCCGACTTGCAGCAGATACCGTCATCGGTCAGTCGGGCAGGCCCTTGATGTCAGGTTTGGGCGCCAAGCTGAGTCTTCCTATCCTGATCTACCGTCCACCCAAGTCGCGAACATCTGGTTTGTAAGCGCTCTCTCCTCGGACAACCTTGCGGGTTGGTTTGGTGTCAACGGTACCGTCAACAAGGCCGGTCAGCCGACCGCGGATAATCTGCTCGGCCTCGCGCATGATGCGGTCGATCAGTTCCTTGACTGTCGGGATGTCGTGGATCAGGCCGACTACCATGCCGCAGCTCCATGCGCCGGCATCCATCTGACCGTTGATCATCACCTTGGGGTAGATGCCTGCGACCTGTGCATGGATGTCCTCGATCTTCAGCGACGCGCCCTTCGCACGCTCGATCTGGAGAAGCTCGTCGACGCCTTTGTTCCGCAGCACACGTTCGGTGTTGCGAAGCGCGCGCATCACCAGCACCGTATCGAACTCGGTCGCCCTGACCAACGCGTGCTTCACGTTGTCATGGACCGGCGCTTCCTTGGTGGCGATGAAGCGCGTACCCATGTTCATGCCGGCCGCGCCCATCGACAGCGCGGCGACCAGGCTGCGCGCGTCCGACATGCCGCCGGAGGCCACGAAGGGGATCTTCAGTTCGTCCGCTGCGCGCGGCAGTAGAATCATGTTCGGGATGTCATCCTCGCCGGGATGACCGCCACACTCGAAACCGTCGACGCTGACGGCGTCACAGCCGATCTGCTCGGCCTTGAGCGAATGCCGAACGGAGGTGCATTTGTGGATCACCTTGATGCCAGCCGCCTTCAGTGCCGGCATGTATTGCTCGGGGCTGCGGCCCGCTGTCTCCACGGCCTTGACGCCGCCTTCCCTGATCGCGGCGATGTATTCCGGATAAGGCGGCGCAGTGAAGCTCGGCAGGAAGGTGAGGTTAACGCCGAACGGCTTGTCCGTCATGCCGCGACAGCGCGCGATTTCCTTCGCCAGAAGCTCCGGCGTTTTCTGGGTCAGCCCCGCGATCATACCAAGACCGCCGGCATTCGACACCGCGGACGCAAGTTCAGCAAAACCGACGAAATGCATGCCGCCCTGGATGATAGGATGCTGGATGCCGAACAGTTCCGTGATTGCTGTCTTCACGTGAACACTCCGTTTTCCGATCAGCCCGGGCGGCCCCACCGCGCTTATTCGTCAGTTCCGCTGAGCCGTCCAGTATCCTGAGCAACGCGCGCCTCCCGAATAGCCGCTCCATGTCCCGCGACCGGAATTGCTCGAGAGCCGGCCCGAGCCGGTCGCATATTTATCCTGAACGGTCACAGACGCGTGGACGACGCCCGAACGCACCACTTTGCCCCTGAACTTCACGAGGTTGGGATGCGTGACGATGCCGTCGGTGATGTTGACGGAGAAATTATAGGTCGGGTCGCACGCGCCTCGCTGCGTCACGAAGAGAAGGTCCCAAGACCCGTCATATGCCGAGCGAGCTTGTGCGGCCGATACGAAGACGACCAGGCAACCGGCGGCTATCGCTGATGTGAAAAGGTTTCTCATTGTGTGCTCCATTGTTTTCGTCGTTTGCTTCGTCGAAAATCTTGCCTCAATGCGGTTTGCCGATCCGGCGGCCGTGGCCGATGCGGCATGCACAGCTTATCACTCTGCCGCGAGCGCATGGTGGCGCCGCGGCAATCCGACCCGGCCCCATGTATCGGTCAACGCCTCACCAAGCGCGTCAATCAGCTTGTCATCGTGATAGGGAGTCGGCGTGATGCGGAGGCGCTCGGAGCCACGCGGGACGGTGGGATAGTTGATCGGCTGGACATAAATGCCGTGCTCTGCGAGCAGGAGATCGCTCGCCTCTTTGCACTTCTCCGGATCACCCACCATCACCGGGACAATGTGCGTCTCACTGGGCATTACCGGCAGGCCCACTGCTTTGAGCACGGACTTTACCCGCGCCGCGCGCTCCTGGTGGCGGTCGCGCTCCCATTGCGAAGACTTGAGATGCCGGATCGATGCGGTAGCAGCGGCGCAAACCGGCGGCGGCAGCGCGGTGGTGAAGATGAAACCCGGCGCGTAAGAGCGCACCGCATCGATGATATCGGCGTTCGCAGCGATGTAGCCTCCCAGGCAGCCGAATGCCTTGGCCAGGGTGCCCTCGACGACGTCGATGCGATGCAACGCACCTTCTTGCTCGGCGATGCCGGCGCCACCGCGGCCGTACATGCCGGCCGAATGAACCTCGTCAATGTAGGTCATGGCGTTGTAGCGCTCCGCGAGCTGGCAGATGCGCTTCACCGGCGCGATGTCGCCATCCATCGAGTAGAGAGCTTCGAATACGATCAGCTTCGGCCGCTCGGGTGCCTCCGCCCCCAGCAATTCTTCGAGATGATCGACGTCATTATGACGCCAGATCTTCTTTTCCGCGCCAGCCCCCCGCACGCCTTCGATCATCGAATTGTGGTTCCAGGCGTCAGAGAGGATCAGGCAGTTCGGCAGCAGTTTGGCGATCGTCGCGATGCCGGCCTGGTTGGACACATACCCCGAGGTGAAGACCAGCGCGGCCTCCTTGCCGTGCAGATTGGCTATCTCGCGCTCCAATTCGACCAGTGGATGATTGGTGCCCGAAATGTTACGGGTTCCGCCCGCGCCAGCGCCCATGCGGGTCGCGGTTTCGATCATTGCGCCGATCACCTTCGGATGTTGACCCATGCCGAGATAGTCGTTCGAGCACCAGATCACGACCGGCCGTGGGCCATCTGGAGAATGCCACACTGCGCGCGGAAAACGTCCGGCAATGCGCTCGAGATCGGCAAACACGCGGTAGCGTCGTTCGGCGTGCAGCCGAGTTAGCGCCGCAGAAAAGAAATGATCATTGGTCATCGCGGATCTTCGCCTGGTTTTGCTCAACGATTGGGACTTCGCCTACTCAAAGAGCCGCCGAGCCCATCCGGTCCGCCGTGGCGCGTCAGGCCCCGAAAGGGGCGGCCGGTCCTCGGGAGGGAAAAGGACCGGCCGCGGGGAAGCCCGGCGAGGGACAGGGGGAGACACGCGCCGGGAGCCCAAGCTGCCTTCAGCTCATCGTGACAGATGCAGATGTCCCATGTTTGGCGAACCATTTTGGCCCCGGGCCACGCATGTAATGACGGGCCGATACCGATCATGAGCCCTCGCCATAAGCTTGCTCAGTCTGCACGCGAGTTCGTTCACCATTTCACCAAGCGGCACTTTCCGCGATCCTATTGCGCGCATGCTGACCTCAATGTGGTTTTCCAAGTACGAAGGCGAAAGGGACCACGAAGAGCTCATCGCCCTGGTCGTCACTGACATGCAGGACCCAGTCACGCCAATCCTCGAGGCTGTGCTCGTTGGTGAAGGATTGCACGAGGCGGGTCGCATGATCGTGCGCCTCGGCGAGATCCTTCACCACGGTGCCGTGTTGATCGAGGAAAACCTTTTTCGCCGTGGAGCGGTGGAAAAATACCTGGGTCATGTCCGATCTCCTTCGAACGGTGTCGCGGCGGCGGTGGACGGACGAGCCAAGGCCTTCGCCGCATCGGCATGCGAAGCTTGCTGCGCTCGCCGCTCGTACATGTCGGCAAGCGCCTTGAGCTGATCCGCAACCTCTCGATCGTTCACGGCATTGGCGGAATGGAGCAAGGTCTGCGCCGTTTTCAGATATTCCTTGCCTCGTCGTGAAATCTGCAACGTCATGGTGCCTTCCGTCGAACCTGCGATGCGAGATCAACTCGCCTTGGCCTGTGTTATGCGGCATTTTCCCGGACGTGGCTTTGCTCTGGTTGCCGCTATTTTGTCATGGGTTGCTGTCGGCGGCGGCCGGTGTATCCGGCCGATGCGTCCGCGACGCTTGAAGTGAGAGCGGCCTGGACGGCGCGACGGCAGTCCTCAACGGCCCTACGACTGCACGAAGATGGGTCCGCGATGCGCGGTACCGCGGTCAGAGCTGGCGCTCGCGCATCTCGTCGAATTCGTCGCGGCAGGCCTCGCTGAATTCGCGCAGCAGATCGATGGATCCGCATTTTGCCATGTCACGCAGTTCGTCGAAACTCTTGTCCGGCTCCAGATAGGTATCCATGATCGTCTTGGCGATGTGCTCAGCGCTCCGCACGACCGGCTTGGAAGACAGCACGCGCATCCTGTTGAGCTTTGCGTACAGGGCAACCAGTCCGGGGGCGCCGTCGCTGACCTCATGATGCTGAAGCGCATCGATGTGACATCTCGCCGCTTCCTCGATGAAATCCCGATAGAGGATCTGTCGCCGATTCTTCTCGTGAAGCAGCCATTGCGCGCGGACCTGGCTACGGTGGTTCAGCCAATTGGCCACCCCGCTCGTCAGGCCGCCAATCGTTGCACCGGAGAGGGCCGCGAGTGCAGAGATGATGGAGGCGTCCATGTGATTCAGCGCTGCGTTTGCAGATTCATCATCTCGCCATGCGCCATCATGTTCTCGTTCAAGTTGGCCATGATCACCAGAGAGCCTGCGAGAACCAGGAAGACGATGAGCACGCCAAATGCGAGCGCCAGCACATTGTGGGTGCTGTCCAGCCCCGTCGTGATGTGAAGAAAGAAGACAAGGTGCACGCCCATCTGGGCAATGGCGAGGACCGCCAGTCCGGCCGGCACGCCGGGCGCCCAGATCGCCGAGGTATTTGCCACCCAGAACGACGTGGCCGTCAGGATAGCCGCCAGCAGCAAGCCGATCGTGTATACGAGCAAGCCGGAAGATACGCTTCGCTCCGAGGCCGGAATCGCCGGCCGGTCTCCCGGTGCAACATCCCAACGCGTGTCGGTCATGGCAGGACTCCCATCAAGTAGACTATCGTGAATATCAGGACCCAGATGATGTCGAGCGCATGCCAGAACAGGGAGAAGCAGTGCAAGCGACGCACCACGACCTGCTGGAAACCCCGCAGCGACAGCTGAAACATCATGAGAACGAGCCAGACCAGCCCGACCGCCACATGCAGCCCGTGACAGCCGACCAGGGTGAAAAAAGCGGAAAGAAAGGCGCTGCGTTGAGGGGACGCCCCCACCGCAATCATCTCCTGGAATTCGCGTAGCTCGAGATTGAGAAATGCCGCACCCAGCAGGAATGTCACTACAGCGCCGAAGACGGTGCCGAGTTGGTGGCGCGAATTGACGGCCAGCGACATCAGTCCGCAGCTGTAACTGGAGAGCAGGAGAAACGCAGTCTCCATCCCGGCGTTGCGGAGATCGAACAGCTCGGCGCCGGTCGGACCGCCCGCACTCGCTTTTGCGAGTACGGCATAGCTCGCAAACAGCGCCGAGAACATCACGATGTCGCTAAGCAGGAAGATCCAGAACCCAAAGCCAGCGATGATTCGCTTGGGCGCGGGACCCGCCTCGCTGACATCGAGCAGCTCAGCTTGGCGGACAGATTCTACCTCAACCAGGACGTTCATAGCGTTACCTCCGCCGAATGCGTCCGATCGAACCGGCCAAGCTGCTCCGCTGGGATCTCGACTTCGTCCTCCGTGCGGAACATGAAGGCGAGCCACGTTATGGTCGCGCCGAGAAGCCCGACGCCTGCCATCCACCAGATGTGCCAGATCAGGGCGAAGCCGATGATCACTGCGAAGAACGCGGTCGCGAAACCAGCCGGACTGCTCTTCGGCATTTCGACTGGCTCATACCTGCGCTGCCTGCCTGGCAGTTCCTGCTTCGCGAGCACGCGCTGCTTCTTTGCCCAGAACGCATCGATGCCATCGACGCGAGGCAACGCCGCGAAATTCCAGGCCGGTGGCGGCGATGTGGTGGCCCATTCCAGGGTACGGCCGTTCCAAGGATCGCCCGTCGTATCGCGCAGTTGTTCACGGTGGCGAATGGACACCACGAGCTGGACCACCTGACAGATGATGCCGAGCATCACGATGACCGCGCCGGCTTCGGCAACCAGCAGCCACGGCTGCCAGGCGAGCACATCATAATGCTGCAGGCGGCGGGTCATGCCCATCAGGCCGGTCACGTAGAGCGGCATGAAAGCGAGGTGAAAGCCGATAAACCAGCACCAGAACGCGGCGACGCCCCAGCGCTCATCGAGCCTGAAGCCGAATGCCTTGGGAAACCAGTAATTGTAGCCGGCGATGGCGCCGAACAGGACACCCGGCACGATGACGTGATGGAAATGGGCGACCAGGAAGACAGAGTTGTGCACCTGCCAGTCGACCGCCGGCAACGCCAGCAGGACTCCGGTCAAGCCTCCGAAGACGAACGTCACCATGAAGCCGATCGTCCAGAGCACCGGCACGGTGAACCGGACGCGACCGCCGTACATCGTGAACAGCCAATTGAAGACTTTGACGCCGGTCGGCACCCCGATAATCATGCTGGTGATGCCGAAGAAGGCGTTCACGCCGGCGCTCGCGCCCATGGTGAAGAAGTGGTGCAGCCACACGGTGTAGGAGAGCACGCAGATCGCCAGGGTCGCACCGACCATCGACCGATATCCGAACAGCGTCTTTTCGGAAAATGTCGCGCTCACCTCAGAGTAGATGCCAAATGCCGGCAGGACTAGGATATAGACTTCGGGGTGGCCCCAGACCCAGAACAGGTTCACGTACATCATCGCGTTGCCGCCGGCATCCAGCGTAAAGAAGTGAAAGTCGAGGTAGCGATCGAGCAACAACATTGCGAACAGCGCGGTGAGCACGGGGAAAGCGGCCACAATCAGCAGATTCGAGGCGAGCGCAGTCCAGCAGAACACCGGCATACGCATATAGCTCATGCCCGGGGCCCGCATCTTCAGGATCGTGGTGACGAAGTTGACGCCGCTCAACAAGGTCCCAATGCCCGCGATTTGCAGGGACCAGAGATAGTAGTCGACGCCGACGCCCGGCGAGAACTGCAGCTCGCTGAGCGGCGGATAGGCGACCCAGCCGGTCTTTGCGAACTCACCGACAAAGAGCGAGACGTTGATCAGCAGGATTCCCGTCGCCGTCAACCAAAGGCTCGCGGAATTCATCGTGGGAAACGCCACGTCGCGGACACCGAGCTGCAAGGGCACTGCGAAATTCATCAGCCCGATCACGAACGGCATCGCCACGAAGAAGATCATGATGGTGCCGTGCGCCGAGAAGATCTGGTCGAAATGCTCGGGCGGCAGATATCCCTGCGCGCCGCCGGCGGCGACCGCCTGCTGCGTGCGCATCATGATTCCGTCCGCGAAGCCGCGCACGAGCATGAGCAGCGCTAGCACGATATACATCACGCCGATCCGCTTGTGATCGACCGATGTGATCCATTCCCGCCAGAGATACGGCCAGTATCCCCTGACGGTGATCCACGCCAGAGCCGCCAGGACGACGGCGCCGACGCTCACGACCGTGCCCATGATGATCGGTTCATGAAAAGGAATGGCGCTCCAGTCGAGTTTGCCCAACAGGTTCATCGTTCTGCCCTCATGGATTTGGGATAAGCGACACAGAGACCGGGGGCCGGCTGCATCGCGACATTCATGACGTTGGCAAACAGGCCGTCCACGACCGACCGATACGTAAAGGGCGCAACCGCCCTGCTCGGACGAACCAGACCGCCGTAAGCTTGCGCGTCGAGCACGGGTCCGGCGCTGCGCGCCGCAGCGGCCCATTGCGCAAAGCTTTCGGGCGCCACCGCGTCGACCTTGAAGACCATGTCGGAGAAGCCCGCGCCGCTGTAATTCGCCGACATCCCGCGATATGTGCCGGGATGGTCAGCCAGCAGATTCAGGCGCGTCACCATTCCGGCCATGGTGTAAATCTGGCCAGCGAGTTGCGGCACGAAAAAGCTGTTCATCACTCCCGAGGACGTTAGTTCGAAGCTGACCGGCGTGCCGACCGGGATCGTCAGATGATTGACGCTCGCGATGCCCTGCTCCGGATAGATGAACAGCCACTTCCAGTCGAGCGAAACGACTTGAATCTTCAGCGGCTTGGTGGAGGCGGTAATTGGCTTGGGCGGATCGAGATCGTATGCACCGATCCAGGCCACGGTGCCGACAAGCAGCACGGTCATCAGCGGGATCGACCAGACCAGTATCTCGATGCGGCCGGAATCGATGAAATCCGGCCGATAGCGCGCCCGCTCGTTGGATGCACGGAACCAGAAGGCAACGGCGAGCGTCGCAATAGCGACCGGAATCACGATCGCCAGCATGATGCCGGTCGCGTTGAACAGAATTTGCCGCTCGGCGAGGGCAACGGGTCCCTTCGGATCGAGCACGCCGTCGCAACCGGCGAGTGTCGCGGCCGTCAGCAGCACCAGGGTAAGCGAACCGTATCGCATATCAGACCTCGCTGACCTTGAAGGTGCGTTCACTGCGCGCGGTGTTCGGTTGTCGCGCGGCAAACGAGAACGCGCTTCCCCGGTCATCATGCGACAACCGCTTCGGCGTGAATGCACCACTGTTGTGGTCGACCAGAAGCGCTGCAAACAGCAGGAACAGATAGGCGATGGAGAAGGCGAACAGCCTGTGAGCCGCGCGGCGGTCGGCCGCAGCGCTCCTGTTCAGCTGAAGTGCGAGCAAGAGAAAAACCGCGCCGCAGATGGCGACGATCCCGCCAAAGATCATACCTGCAAAGCCGAGTCCCACGGGCAGCGCCGACGCGAGAACGAGGAGGCCGCTGTAGACCAGGACCTGACGCGTTGTTGCCGTCCGTCCTGCGACAACCGGCAGCATGGGAACACCCGCACGCGCATAGTCATCGGTGCGATTGATCGCGAGCGCCCAGAAATGCGGCGGCGTCCAGAGAAAGATGATGAGGGAAAGCGCGAGCGGTTCGAGCCCGACTTGGCCGGTCGCAGCGGCCCATCCGATCAAGGGTGGAAGCGCTCCGGCGGCACCACCGATGACGATGTTCTGTTGTGTCGCCCGCTTCAGCCACGCCGTGTACACGACGACATAGAAGAGGATGGTGCCAGCCAGCAGCGCGGCCGCCCCCAGGTTTGTTACCGCCGCGAGAGCTGCCACCGCGATAACGCCGAGCACGAGTCCGAAGATAAGCGCCTCGGTTTTCGAGACTTGACCGCGGGGAATAGGCCGCATCGCGGTGCGCGCCATGACCGCGTCGATGTCGGCGTCGTACCACATATTCAGTGCGCCGGCGGCCCCGGCCCCGGCTGCGATAGCCAGGATTGCGATGACGCCAGGAAATAGTTCCGGGCGCATCGGTGCAACCATCAATCCGACGAACGCGGTGAACAGCGAGAGCGCCATGACGCGCGGCTTGGCCAGACTTATGAAACATGGCAGTCGCTCTGCCCAGCCAGACCGCGAAGTCAGCCGGAAGCGCGACAATGGAATCGTGGACGTGTTCATGGTGGTCGATCCCTCAAGCGAGAGAGTTGTCGATGGACTTCACGGTTTCGCCGGCGCAAGGATTTTGTGCCGCCTCGCTATTCTGCTGCGACATCGCGCGGGGCTTCTGCACGCCTGGTGCGTAGCTCGAGGAGACCAAGCAGGATCTCGTCCCGTTCGGCTTCGAGCTCTTCGATAGTGCGCGATCCGACTTCGGCATGGACGCCGTCGATGAGCTTCTTCTTGAGCTCGGGCGTCAGCGTGGGCGATCCCAAAACCTTCCACCAGGCCGTGAGAGGTCCGGTGAACTGCTGCAACATATGCTCGATGCCGCCGGAGCCGCCGCCGAGGTGGTTGAGCATCACGTTGCCCATGATGCCCCAGCGCAGACCAGGACCCCAGGAAAGCGCCGTATCGACATCGGCGACACTGACAACTCCCTCATCTACGAGATAGTAGACCTCTCGCGCGAGCGCGGCCTGGAGACGATTGGCGACGTGGCCAGGAACCTCTTTGTTGAGCCGCACAGTCTGCTTGCCGATCGCGGTGTAGAACTCCGTCGCGCGCCGGATCGTCTCCTCCGAGGTTTTTGCGCCCCCGACGATCTCGACCAACGGAATCAGATGCGGCGGATTGAACGGATGACCGATGACGCAGCGCTCAGGATGCAGGCGACAATCGGACTGGATCTCGCTCATGGTGAGGCCTGACGAGCTCGACGCGATAATCACGTCGGCCGGCAGCAATTCATCCAGCTCGCGATACAGCTTCTTCTTGAAATCGATGCGCTCGGGCCCGTTTTCCTGAACGAGGTCCACACCGGTCACGGCGGTCCGCAGGTCAGGACAGAAGGCCAGACGAGACTGCGATGCGCCAGGAGCCAGGCCCAATCGCTCGAGCGCAGGCCAGGCAGCCTTCACGAAGCGTCGCAGCGACACCTCTGCATCAGGCGCGACGTCAGTCGCGACGACATCCATCCCCTTGGCGAGGAACTGCGCGGCCCAGCTTGCACCGATCACGCCAGTACCGATAATCGCGATCTTCTGAAATGGCTTGGTGTCGGACATTGTCATTTTCCTTTCAGGGCATTTCGACGTATGCGACGCCGGTGAGATTTCCTTGGGCAGCTAGCAGCATCCGCTTCTCGGTCCCGTCGAGCGTCGCCGCATAGAGCGAACCGGCAAAATCAGTCACGAACATGCGGTTGCCCGGAACATCGAGCGCGATGCCGATACCTTCCATCAGGTCCGAGACCACGATCTGCGGCGCGTTTTGCGCGGGCTTCGCGTCGACAGGCGCGCGGTTCACCGTGTTGCCCCGCGGAGGATTGCCGCGGTCGGTCCAGTAAAGAACACGATGTTCGAGATCGAGCTCGAGGTCGATCGGCTCGGGAAGGCCGTTGAAGAAGACCTCGACGTCGCTCCGATCAACTGCCGTCTCGCCCTTCGGGATATCGATCCCGGCGCGCAGGATGCGCCCGACTTCCGCGTTGTCACCGCCTTTTTGCGTCCAGTAGATCTGTCCCCGTGCCGGATCGACGGTGATTCCAACGCACCATCTGGTCTGATCACGCCGGTCATTTTCGCCCTCCCCCGTCTGGACCAGCGTCTCGATCTGCGAACCATCGAGATTCGAACGCATGACCCGCATCCCTTCGCGATCGGACCAGTAGAGCTTGCCGTTCGCCTTATCGAGATGGAGCTGCTTTGGCGTGAACGTGCCACCGGGCGAAACGATGAACCTGCGATTGCTTCCGTCGATATCGGCGCGTTCGATGGAGCCGTCGTTCAGCGCGGGGACGCCCATATTGGTCCAGTAGACGTGACCGGCTACCACATCGACGACGATGCCGTCGGGATGAGGGCAGTCGGCGGCGATCACTTGGGGATGCGAACCGTCCGGATCCATTGACAGGACGCGGCCGCCGCTCAAGTCGAGGAGGAACAATCGACCGGAGCGAGTTGTGGTCGACGCGGTTTTTGTTTGCGTGGCATGGAGTACGGTCATGGACTGTCCTTTGGTGTCGCTTCTGCGCCTGGCTATTCGGCCGCGCGCGGCTTCGGCAGGTTGGTGGAGAAATTGGCGGCCACTTCTCGCGGAACGCCGTGAGGGCTTCCTTGGGGGCTTCCTTTCGAGCGCCTCTGCACGGCTAGGCCGTGCGTTCCCTTGTTTTCGGAACGGCATCGCTTTCGCGCAGGCTTTCGATGCTCTTGGCGTCGAAGCCGAGCTCGCCGAGAATCTCCTCGGTGTGCTCACCGAGATCGGGCGCACGCCGGGCCGAAACCTTATCGACGCCATGGATCTTGATAGGGCTCGATACGGTTGAGGTCAGCTTGCCGCCGGCACCATTGAGCGGGACGATGATCTCGTTCTCCATGAGCTGCGGATCGTTGATCACCTCCTGAGGTCCGCGGACTTCGCCAAAGGTGACGTTCAGGCCGGCGAAGACCGAATGCCAATGCGACATGGGGTGTGTGCCGAACAGCTCGTCGAAGATGGCCGTGAGCGGCGCCATATTCGCCATGATCTGCGCCGGACTTGAAAAACGCTGATCGGTCAGCAGGTCCGCCCGACCGATCGCCTTGACGACGGTCACGAACTTGTCGGGCGTGACGATGAGAACGAACCAGATCCCGTCAGAGGAACGATAGACGTTCATCGCCGCGTTGGCGGGATGCGTGCGGTCGTGCAGTGGGGGAAACTTGGCGCCGGAAAGCGCCGCCTGGATCGAAACGCTTGCCGACCACACACCTTGGGCGAGCAGCGACGTCGTAACATACGCGCCTTTGCCGGTGCGTTCGCGCCGGTAGAGGGCAGTAACGATCCCCGAGTAGAGACCGACCGCCGTCGCGTTGTCGCCGCTGCCGCCCACCGGCCAGGTCGGCGGTGCGCCGGCATCGCGGGTCAACGACAGCAGGCCGCTGCGCGCCCAGTACGCTGTGACGTCGAAGCCAGGCAGGTCGGCATCAGGCCCGTTCTCGCCGAAACCGGTGAGATCGGCGTAGATCAGGCGCGGATTCCACCCTGCTACGTCCGCATATTCGAGCTTGAGCTGCTTGCGCGCGTGGTGCGGCGTATTGACGATGAACACGTCCGCCCAATTGACGAGTTCGAAGAGAACCTGCTGCGCGCTCTGTGACTTCAGATTGAGCGCGATGCTGCGCTTGTTGCGATTGGCGAGATGCCACTGATAGGGGTCCTCCGACATCGGCTGGATCGGGGTATGGTTGCCGCGCCGCCACGTGTCCCCGTACGGCGGCTCAACCTTGATGACATCGGCGCCGAAGTCGGAGAGGATCACGGCCGCGCCCGGTGCGGCGACGAAGCTCGAGAAGTCGACGACCTTCAAGCCTGAAAAGATGTTGTCGTTTGCCATTGGTGGCTCCTGAGTTCGATTGGGTTTGCTGGTGCAATATCAGCGGCCTTGGAATTCCGGCGCGCGTTTCTCGAGGAAGGCGGTGGTGCCCTCCCGCTTGTCTTCCGTCGAGGCGCAGATGCCGAAATACGAGGCTTCCAGCGCAAGACCTTCGCTTTGGCTGGTGTCGAGACCCTTGTTGGCCGCATCCAGCGAATACTTCACCGCGATCGGCGCGTTGGCCGCGATTTGCTTCAGGACGGCCTCTGCGCGTGCAATCAAGTTCGCGGCGGGAACGACTTCGTTGACCAGGCCTATGCGGTAAGCTTCGTGCGCCGAGATGGTCTCGCCGGTGAGAATGAGCTGCAGCGCGCGGCCCTTGCCGACCAAACGGGGCAGGCGCTGGGTACCGCCGCCACCGGGCAGCAGACCAAGCTTGACCTCGGGCTGGCCGAATTTGGCGTGTTCGGCGGCGATGCGGATGGTGCAGGCCATCGCCGTTTCGCATCCGCCGCCCAGCGCAAAGCCGTTGATCGCTGCGATCACCGGCTTGCCGAGGTTTTCAATCAGGTTGAGCACCTCGTGGCCGAAGCGGCTGAACTCTTCCGCCTCGTAGGCGTCGACGCGGGCAAGTTCGCTGATGTCGGCGCCGGCAACGAAAGCCTTGTCACCGGCGCCAGTCAGGATCACGCCGCGCAGGGAGCTGTCGGCCTTGGCGTCCTCGAACGCAGACCGCAAGTCTGCCCAGGTCGTCGCGTCCAGGGCGTTGAGCACCTTGGGGCGATTGAGCGTAACGTAGGCAATGCCGTTTCTCTTTTCAAAGAGAACGTTCACGAGAGCGATAGTCATGGGGGACATGGTCATCTCCTGTCAGGGCGCAGACTGCGATTCTGCGCCCGCTCGCTGGTGATCAGACGAAGGCGCTGAGTCCGGTGATCGCCTTGCCGACGATCAGGGTCTGCATCTGGTAGGTGCCTTCGTAGGAGTAGATGGCCTCGGTGTCGGCAAAGAAGCGCGCCACGTTGTAGTCGACTAGGATCCCGTTGCCGCCCATCAGCTCGCGGGCCCACGCAACGGTCTCGCGCGCCTTGGACGTGCAGTACGCCTTGACGACCGCGGCCTGCGCGTCCGTCAGCTTGCCTTCGGTTTCCAGCTGCCCCGCGCGGACCAGCATGCCTTGACACGCAACGATGTTGCCCAGCATCTTCGCGAGAAGCTCCTGAACGAGCTGGAACGAGCCGATCGGCTTGCCGAACTGCAGGCGCTCCTGGGCGTATTTGAGGGCGTTTTCGTAGGCGCCCATCTGCGCGCCGGTGATTTCCCACCCGCTGCCATTCCGGGTGCCACGCAGCACCAGCGCGGCGTCCCGGAACGTTCCTTGGCCGCCCTGCAGACGATTCGCATCGGGCACGCGGCAGTCGGTCATCGTGATCTGGCCGTTCTGCACGACCTTCAGGGCGATCTTGTTCTGCATCTTCTCGACGCTGAACCCGGGCGTCGTCTTGTTCTCGACGATGAAACCCTTGACCTGGTTGTCTTCCACGTCACGCGCCCAGATGATCGAGACGTCGCACCACGGCGCGTTGCCGATCCAGCGCTTCTGGCCGTTGAGGATCCAGCTGTCGCCGTCACGCCTGGCCGTGGTCATGAGACCCGCACCGGTGCCCGATCCCACCAACGGCTCGGTCAACCCGAAGCAGCCGACCTTTTCCATGCGCGCCATCGGCGGCAGCCACTTCTGCTTCTGCTCCTCCGTGCCCGCGAGGTAGATGGACATCATCGCGAGTCCGGTGTGGACGCCGTGGAAGGTACAGAACGAAACATCGGTCCGTGCGATCTCCATCGCGACCAGGCCGAACAGCAACGGGCTTCCGCCCGCACAGCCGTAACCATTGAGGCCGAGACCGGCGATGTTCAGCTCCTTGTACGACGGCAGCAACTCGAACGGGAACGCGTCCTCGACCCAGTATTTGTTGATGATGGGCTGGACCTTCGTCTCCATGTAGGTCCGTACCTTCTTGACGATCGCCCGCTCCTCGTCGGAGAGCAATTCGGCGAATTGAAAGAAGTCGCTATTCGGCGGCGGAAGCTGTTTCGAAGGCTTTGGTGCGGCAGCGGTGGCCATGTCGGTCTCCATTCGTTGCGTGGCCTGCGACTGCGGCAGGCGTCTCATTCAACGCATTGAAGATTAGTGAAGCGACTAGCCGAAGGCTTTGCAGGGCTTGCTCTCGTTTTGTCATTTGTTGCGCGCGATCTGCGGCCGATGCAAAGGCAGGGATGACCGAGCGCGTCATCTCAGGAACGTTCTGATTGTGTTGGACGGGGTATGACAACGTCGAACGCGTGACGCGATCGAGGTCGGCACAGCGGACGCATTTCGACGTGCTCAGATCAGGTCGACGCCGCAACGCAAGAACTCGTCTCAGTGACGCGCTGTTGATCCAAATACCTGACGAAACTGACCTGGCGCCTGACCTGTTGCTTGCCTGAATGCGCGTGTGAAACTGGCTTGGTCGGAAAAGCTGAGCGCCAGTGCGATATCGACCAACGATCGATCGCCTTGCATCAACAGGTCTTTCGCGCGGTCAAGGCGCCTGGCGCTAACGTAGCGATGGGGAGATTGTCCAACGGCTTGCTTGAAGGCTCGTGCGAAGTGGTATCGGCTCAGGCAAGCAGCCGACGCCATGAGATCAAGGTTGAGATCGCCTTCCAGGTTCGCTTCGATAAATTCCATCACACGCTGCAGCCTGCGTCGATCGAGCCCGCCTCTCGGGAGAGGTATAAAGGGCTGGTTGGTCGACGCCATGATGTATTTTTGTATCAACCTCGCTGCCAGACACGATGCGAGGCCCTCAATCAGCAGACTGCCGGCGGAGGTTTGGCTCTGCAATTCCGATGCAATTGCACATCCGATCTCGGCCAGAAGCGGATCTTCGAACGCACTTTCATAACTCAGCGAGCCGATCAGGGACGGATCGACATTGATATCGCAATTGCCCAGCGAGAAATGGCTGAGTGGAAGATAGATATGCAAGACCCCGCTCATATCTTCGGCGATATCAACCGACCCGTCCTCCAAACCGGGAGGAGAGAGCCACACGATACCCCGCCTTACGACGATCCGACTTTCGATGCCTGGAGCCCGCCGCGCGATGAACGAATTATTACCGCGGACGTCGATGCAAATTCTTATTTCGGATTGTGGGGTCCTCCATGGGACCACGGCTTTGCTGACACTGCACAATTGGGCCGACAGGCCCGACCAGCCTCGATCTGTGGAAGTCGATAGCAGGTTCACTGGGCCATGCTTGCCCCAAAAATCGTAATATGGCCACGGCGCGTTGCGATCCGCAGCCGTCGGTTGCTCCCGCTGAATTTCCATGACGCGCTCCTGCAGAGTGGGCCTCAACTGTCGCTCGCCGGAAGGTTGGGTCAGAGAGCCCCTGCTTCACTGGACGGCGGAATAGAAAGGAGCATTTCCGAACGGTGGAAGGGCACGGATCACCGAAGTTCGAAGGCGGCCAGGACGATAGCAGCTCGCAGATAAGGCTACCTAATACTACTCTTGCCCAAGCGGCCTCGTCGCCGTTCTCACGCCGCCCGTCCGGCTCATAGCTTCAGCCGACCTGACGGGGCTTTCCGGCTCCGGAGAGGTCGCAACCGCGCTGCTTACGAAGCGGCTCTGCACCGGTTTGCGTGTCAATTCGACCACAGCAGCATCGGGACTGCCCGGCTGAGCAATCATATCGGTGGTGACGAGATTGGTCATTCGCAATTCATCTCGAGACAGTTCATGCAGATCTTCCCACGGTGGCACGTTCAGCGACAGCGACAACAGATCGCCCGCGCCGCCCATATCGAAGGTGTATTTGGCGAGCCGCCCGATATCGCGTTCCACGGTCACCAGATCATCTGCGCTGTAGGTCGCGGCCTTGGCGTTATTGGCGCGGTCGCCGAGCCAGATCTGATGCACCCGGACATGGGCAGTCTCGGGTACGTAACGCGTCTTGCCCGACAGCAGCAGGAACACGCACATCGATTCGCAATAGGCGACGGGCGCCATATTGGAAGGAGCATTCTGGGCGGTGTGGGTCTGGACGCTGATGCCGACGGTGGTCAGTGCCCCAAGCTCGCGGAAGCGCCGTCCAAGCGCGATCGCAGCGTTGACCGAACCGCCGCTGGAATCCAGCACGATGGTCGCGCCGCCGAGCTGTCGCCCACGGGCGAACTCATCAAAATCTTTAGGACTGTCGGCAGTCACGATCCCGGCCGCGCTGACCCAACCTCGGCAATTCGGCTGGCAATCGACCCAAGTGAACTTCATCGGCAATTTGCGTTCTTCGAGGACGACGCCGGCATGCACCGAATTGCTCAAGACAGCCATCAATGCGATGCAAAGGCGGGCGACCACAAGCAGCATCCATCCTCGGGTTTCCGCCCAACGAGCCCGATTTGAGGCTCGATCGGAGATGCGGATGCGCACTGAGGGTTTGGCCCTCGAGATTGTCGCCAGGCTGACCAAGAGGGACACGGCAAGCAGGTACGCTGGTATCACGAACATGATTGCGTTGCCTCGACCGTTATCGGATGTGGTCGGCCGAGCTGCGGCGTTTTACGAACACCGGCGACAGCTGATGGTAGCCGGCCAACGGCATGACTTCAGAACCGGCGCCTTGCCTGGGTTGATGCCTGGCCCGCCATTTTGGCCCTGGGCCGCGCATGTAATGCAGTTCGGGCCGGTAGCTGTCGCGCACGTCCATGATCAGGTTGTGAAAGACGCTGGCGAAGTTGCCTGCTGATTCAGCTGTTTTGCGAGCAAAGCCAAACAGTGCGCTTGTATCTATGATTCTCATCACCGAGCTCCTGAGTCGTCTATCGGTGCCAGGCGAGCCGTGATGCAACAGTGAACGATTGTCGGCCTTGCCTCACCGCAACGATCATGGCCGAGAAACCGGCGGAATTCTTTGCATCGCATGCTGTCATGTTGTCATTTCTTGCTGGCCAAAGGTAACCAACGCAGCTGGGATAGGGCTAAGCGATGTCTCTCGTCTTGACGGTGATGGCGGCCATCTCGCCCAGTTTGTCCCCTACCCGACTCCTCAAGCGGCGAGGTCGGACAAGTCCGTCTCTGGATGCTTGACGTTTTCGTTCTGGGCTTCGACGGCCTTGACGGAATTTTCAAACGCCTTCTCCAAAACGCCGCGGCCGATGGTCCCGAGCACGAAACCGAGCAGCCGCCCCATCAGGTTCTTGCCGTCACGTACGACAACCACGTCGATCTCGGTGGTGCCGTCGGGTTGACGTCTGAAGGTGTAGATGTGGCCCGACGCGCCATCCCACACATTGGAGTCGGCCGTCGTGAGCACGATGCGATTTGGATCGGACCAGTCGTAATGCAGGCGCTCCCAGATCCCACCCGAGCCTTCCGTGACATCGGCCTGCGAGACGCCCCGACGATGTACCTTGAGATACGCATCGTCGCTGTTGGCAAACAGCTTCGAGCGACCAGGCCCGAAATCGGTGAGCGCGGCGACGTACTGCTCCGGCGTCGCTGTGGTCGTCCGCTGAAGGTGGATGGTGGACATGTGAAACTTCCTCTTCCATTTGCACAATGCACGGCCCCGCCCGCATTCGCCGGCGTGACCGCTTGCACTATGCTTGCTCGAGCTTGGTAATCGTTGTCTCGGGCACGCCGGCAAAGTTGTTACCCAACAGATAACGCGGACTGGATTGCACCCATCTGGTGAGGTCTATCTCTTCGAACTTGCCGTTGTCCCAGGTCTGCACGATCTCAAGATCGTCATCGCCGATGTTCTTGATCGCGTGGCCAAAGCCCTGCGGAATGTAGGCAACATCTCCCGGATTGAACTCGGCGACCTTGCCGCGGCCGCCGGAACCGAAAAGCGCCACTTGCGCTTTGCCTCGCAGATAATAGTGCCATTCGTTGGCGTTCACATTCCAATGCAGCTTCTTCATGGCGCCTGGCTTGATGACCATCACGCCCCCCGACATGGTTTTCGACACGGGCCACTCATCGACGGTGGCGAGTCGGAACGTGCCGCCATCGAAGTCGCGCACCGCCCGATTATCGTGCAGCAGGCTGAACTTGTGTGTGGAGTCTCTAGGCCAGGGCGCATCGAGAGCTTCCGAGGCGGGCAGCACCGGCCCCGCCTGAATGTAAGTCTCGCCCTTCGGGAAGGCGTCGAATACGTCCTTCGACACGCCGAAATTTAGTGCGAGCAGGTCCTTGGGCGTCACGTCGATCCAGTCCGTGATCGAGAATGTGCCGTGCTCGGAAAAGGCACCGTTATCGAACGACAGGATGAAATGACACGGCTTGTCGCCAATGGTCTGGATCGAGTGACCGTGGCCCTTCGGGAAATACCAGAGGTCGCCTGGGCCATAGTTGTTTATCTCGCTCGCTCCTGACGGATCGAGAACCACGGTTTGGCAGCGGCCGTCGATGACGAACGCCCATTCGGCTGCAATGGCGTGCCAGTGCAGCTCGCGCGACGCACCCGGCTCGAGAAACATGTGCACGCCGGCAATCCCCTTGCTGATAGAGAACTGGTGGACGGTGGCCTCTTTCGCCCAGCCGCCCGAAGTCACCTTCGGGACGCTGCCGTCGAGCGAGAAGCGGAAGTCGGGGAGAGCCGCTACGTCCTTGGGATCGTGGTAAGCGACTTTATCGCCCGGAGGCAATTCGATCGCGTGTCGTCCAAAACCCCCGTCTCCCGGCTTGAACTGTGAAGGCCCTGCTTTCGCATTCCCAAGTGAGGATGCCGTCAAGAGACCTCCGGCACTGGCCGCCAGAATGTGACGACGTGAAATGGTGTTCATGGTAATCTCCTGTCTCACTTTTCCTTCTGAGACTGCTACTGCTGCATGGTCATCCATGGATTGGCAGCCGCACGAGTCGTTCAGTTCGAGGCCGTGTTCGGTTTGCGAACAAGCACGCTGTCACCTTCCCGGCTGATCTCGATCACGCCCGATGGCTGCGGTGTCGAGAGAAGCAGGCGCTGACCAGGTGTGAGAAGAGATACGACGCGGAACGGTGTTCCTGTCTCGCCTTGCGCCAGCGTGGTAACCACGCGAAATCCATCAGGCTCGACAGTGTAGTAGGCCACCCCCGATATCGCGCCGAGGTCGATGCTCTTGGCCTCGATTGGACGCAGCCCTTCTGCCTGGGCGGCCGTGACGGAGGCGATACCGAATGCGGCGGCGAGAAGCATGTTGCGGATTGACATGACGATTTCTCCTGATGGTTGACGATCGAGCACGGCGAAGTCTTCGATCACGACAACGGTTCGCCGCCCCGATGAATCCAGGTTCCGTTGATGACGATCGGTGTGCTGTCGGGCTGCCCGTTGACCGGACCGGCCGGCGGGAAGACGCTGTCGTAGATCGCGCGGGCTTCTCGTATCAGGCGGAGCCGCTCGCGCTCGGCCTTCGGGATAAATTGGATGACTTCACCCATATTCGCCTCCAGTTGGTAACGCCGTTTCCGGCAGGTCATGACTGGGAGGTGGGGCGAAAGGCCCGGGTCAACAGGCCGGGAAACCGGGAGTTATCCTTCCGGATTTTGGAAGCTCGACAGCGGAGTGAGCACCGGCTCGGTTTACTCCGCGAAAACTCGCTTCAGCCGCGGTGCTGCAAAGTCCAGGAACGCTCTGACCTTGATCGGCAGAAACCGGTTGGCGGTATAGACCAGATTGACCGGCATTGACGGCGGCTGGAATTCATCCAGCACGGTTGTCAAGGCTCCCGCTTCCGGACCAACCTCGAGTTGGTAAGCAAAGACGATGGAAATTCCCACGCCAGAGCGGGCTGCCGTACAAGCCGCTTCCGCGCTGCCGACGGTGAGCCGCGTATGCACCGGCGCCGCTATGGTCGCCTTGCCTCTGACGAATGTCCAAGCGTCGGGTGGCGAAAAGCCAGGATAGCTGATGCAATCATGCCCGGCCAAATCTTCCGGCGTGCGCGGCGTTCCGCGAGCCGCAAGATAGGCGGGACTGGCGCACACCACCCGGCGCGTCCTGCCGAGCCGTAGTGCGACCAGGCTTGAGTCCGGCAACTCGCCGATGCGCACCGCGACATCGATTTGCTCCTGGGCAAGGCTAAGCTTCTGATCGGTCGGGATCATCCTGACCTTGATATCCGGATAGGTCTTGAGGAAGTCCGCGATGATCGGCATCAGAATGATGCGCCCAAGGCCCAATGGGGTGGTTACGGCCAGCTCGCCTGTCGGTGTGGTATACTCGCCGGACGCCGTACGCTCCGCTTCGAGCACATCTGTGAGGATGCGCTTACAAGCCGCAACGTAGGACGTGCCTGCATCCGTCAGCACCAGCTGCCGGCTCGATCGGTTGAAGAGCTTCGTCCGCAGGTGAGCCTCGAGCTCGGATACGTTGCGACTGACTGTTGTGAGTGGCGTTTTCAGTTGCCTCGCCGCTGCGGACAAGCTGCCCTGCTCGACCACGGTCAGAAAGGTCGACATCGCTTCCAGGCGGTCCATCGGATCCCTTCCATAATTCGGGAGGATACCTTCCAATTTTGCCATATCGCCCCGGACTCCGGAAGACGGCATCGCCTGGGGTGGTCCGGATGGCCATTCGAGCGAGCCTTCCGCTGCCTGGAAGGACCCTTTCCACCTATGGCCCTTTTTGAGCCGGGCTCTCCAATCGATGTCTTTGGACGATGACGCGAGAAGCGCCGTCTCAACACAGGAGAGTTCAATGACAAGGCATCTCGAATCCTATCGGTACGAAATCCAGTACAGCGACGACGCCGACTTCGTCACGTATCAGCGTAAGTCGAGCGACGGCGTTTGGCAGACGGTGTCGGCGTGGATGATCCCAAATTCGGCGGAGTACTGAGTATTGACGACCATTGCCGCGGCCGGTGGGCGGCGCTGCCTAGTGTGAGACTCGCAAACACTAACAGCCTCTAACAACCGATAACGAGCAAATTGCGCCGCCTGTGCCAAGTTAGCCTCGCAACAATGATGAATGCGATCCTGGAGCGCCACATGGAGATGCAATCAGAGCAGCCGGCCGCCGCAGGCCGCTATGAGCAGTGGCCGCACCGTGGCATTTGGGATCGGGACTGTCCAGGCCAGCTGCTGCTGTCTTCGACGGATCGGGGCTGGTCCGGCCTGTCGGCCGAATTGTGCACTGTTAGAAGAGGGGTTGGCCCGTGGAGGACCCCACAATCTGATATCCGGATTTGCGTCGCCACCCGGAGCAATCAAGCGACTCTGACGCGGCGGGCGCCGGGCATCGAAAGTCAGATAGTCGCCGAGCGAGGTACGGTTTGGCTCTCTCCTCCCGGCTTGCAGGAAGGTGAGATCGATTTCGCTGAGGATCTGCCGGAATTCCTGCACATCTATCTTCCGCTAAGCCAGTTCTCGTCGAGCAATCTCGACAACAAGACCGGCGAATCGGTAATCCACGCCCTAAACTACGAAACGGGTTTCGAAGATCCGCTGCTGGCCGAGATCGGATTTGCCATCGCCTCCGAGCTAAAGATTGAAACTTCCGCGGGCAGTGTGTTCGTCGAATCCCTCGCATCCAGTCTGGCGGCGAGGTTGCTGCAAAAGCGAGCCAGCGCATCGCGCACTCAGCTTTTTCCTCGTCGCGCTCGCCATGGGCTCGATCAGCGCAGACTCTTTCGTGTGCTGGACTACATCGATGCGAATCTGGAAAGTGACCTCAGCCTCGAAGGCATGGCAACGATCGCGTGCCTGAGCAAATACCATTTTGCGCGAGCCTTCCGACAAGCCGTCGGAGACTCTCCCCATCGCTACGTCAGTGCCAAGCGCCTGGAGCGGGCGAAAGCCCTGTTGATACGTGGCGATCGGCCCTTGGTGGACATCGCGTTGACGCTCAACTTTTCCAGCCAAGCCAATTTCACGCGAGCCTTCAAGCAGGTGACCGGGCAGGCGCCAGGTCAATATCGTCAGACGGCGGGATCCCAAGCATCCAAATCCTCTCTGACAGACGTCAGGCGTTCGCTTTCGATTTTTGCCTGAGCCTGCCTATCGTTTGCGAGCCAGCCGGCAGCAACAAATGACAAGACGAGAGCACGCGCTGCAAAGCCCCGCGTGCCATCATCCGACTATCTTCGCGGGCCTAGTCATTCACTGAAAGGCCGCTCGACGTGCCGATACGTCAATACTTCGTGTGGGTGGGAGGCGCCCTCCTCGTGTTGCTGTTTGCGGCCGACTGGCTGCTCCCAGCGCCTCCTGCCTATTCGCATTCCGCGGTCGCTCCGAGCGAACGAGCCAACCTGCGCATCACTTCGGATCAAAAATGGCCGGAGCGGGTGGTGTTCGACACCACTCACGCGCCCGTAACACACATTGCTGAGTCTGGCCTCGCGTCGGACCTCGTCCCCGAAGTCCTTTCCCAGACCTCGCGGCGCAGCACACACGATGCGTTCGCTGCGGTGGAAGAAGTTGCGGCCGCTGCTCCGACAGCAAGAAATGAAAATGCATCGGCAATCCGTGCAAAGCCGCAGCAGACCAGAACGCGTATGACGAATGCAGCCAAGATCCACTGATCGAGACCCGACATGAAAGACGCTCTGTGCCTCGCCGTGTTCGCTGGCAAAATCCTGTGCCTCGTGATGTTCGTCGCGTTTCTGAAACCGGACGTCATCGGCGTCATGCAGACGTCGGCGACTCCAGCCGACTGCGGAACGAAACGCCCGATACCGCTGCAATGCGTTTCGAACGTATTTGCAACGGCGTCGCTGGCTGACGCGAGGTCATGCATCGCACATAGAAACTCCGTCCACTGCTGACGCAACGGTTGGCCGACTCCGTGACCCAAGCTACCTCATTTCGGGACCGACATGCCGCCATCCTCTTCGCGCTGCGGACCTTTGCTGCGGCGATGCTGGCGTTTTCGATCGCGCTGCTGCTGGACATGCCGCGTCCCTATTGGGCCATGGCGTCAGTCTACATCACCTCGAACCTGTTCACGGGCGCAACTACCTCCAAGGCCGTCTACCGCATTCTGGGCACACTGATCGGCGCGGCGGGGACCATCGTGCTGGTTCCGAACCTCGTCAATGCGCCGGAGCTGCTCAGCCTCTGCATCGCGCTGTGGGTCGGCATCTGCCTGTATCTGTCGCTGATCGACGGCACGCCGCGCAGCTATGTCTTCATGCTGGCCGGCTACACCGTCGCGCTGCTCGGATTTCCCATCGTCTCGACGCCACAGTCGGCGTTCGACATCGTGGTTTCCCGCGTGCAGGAGATCATGCTCGGAATCGTCTGCGCGAGCGTTGTCGCGATGCTCGTGCTGCCACGCGGCGTGGCCTCCGCTGTCACCGCGCAAACCGACGCATGGCTGGCCGGCGCGCGCCGGCTCGCCGCAGACGTCCTGACGGGTCGCGGCAGCGATCAGCAGCGTGATAGCGAACGCATACGTCTTGCCGCTGCGGCCTCCGAAATCGACCAGCTGGGGCGTCATCTCGGCTTTGAGGCGACCACGTCCACAAATATCGGGCGAGGGCTGCAATTGCTCCGGCAGCACATGCTGTCGCTGCTGCCGCTGCTCGGATCGATCGAGGATCGCAAGCTGCCTCTCGGTCCGCATGACGAGGCGGCTGCGCGCATTTCCTCTATGTGCGCAAGGATAGCGGCATGGCTTGAAGCGGGAGGCCGCGATGGACAGGAAGCCGATGCGTTGCGCGCAGCGCTCGATAAAGCACGACCCGTGCTGAGCGCGGACGCCGGCTGGATCGAGATCGCGATCTCTGGCCTCATTGTACGGCTGCGCAACCTCGTCGATGTCATGCAGGATTGCCAGCTTCTGCGCGAGGCCATCTCCGAGGGGCGCAATCCCGAATCGCTTCATCTCGTCTTCTTTCATGGCGCCACGGCTGTTGCCGTCCCGCATCGCGACTACTGGTCTGCGCTCCTGGCGGCCGGGTCCGTAGCCCTTGCGGTGCTGTGCTGCAGTTGCTTCTCCATCGCGACCGGCTGGTCGGACGGAGTTGCCGCACCGCTTTTCGCAGCTGTCGTCGGCAGCTTTCTGGCGGGCGCGGACGATCCGCTGCCGGCGTTCCGCAATTTCTACGGACTATTCCTCGTCGTAATCGCGGTCCATGGCATCTACCTGTTTGGCGTGCTGCCGCGGATTACGACTCTCGAGGTGCTCATCGCCGCATTGATGCCTCCCTTCGTGCTGTTCGGCTGGATGACCGCGCGGCCCGCGACCGCGCGTATCGGTGCCATACTTGCCATCTACCTCTCGGTCCAACTCGCGTTGACCGAGACCTATTCGGCTGATTTTATCACCTATGCCAACTCCAGCGTTGCGCTGATGCTAGGTGTGGCGCTGACCGGCGTGACCTGCGGCATCGTTCGCATGGCCGGAGCCGATTGGATCGCAAAGCGATTGCTCCAAAGCAATTGGACCACGCTTGCATCAGTCGCCGAGCGCGCCTCGGATAAAGATCCCTTTGCGCTTGCCAGCCTCATGCAGCATCGCCTCGCCCTGCTTGCTACGCGTATCGCCGTCGTCCCCGCCGACGCAAGGAGCGGCGCCGCCAACCTTCGGCAGCTTCGGACAGCGCTCAACATACTCGGCGTGAGGCGATCGAGCCTGGGGCTGTCACGCAGCGCAAGAGCGGCAACCGAAGCGTTCTTCGCTCGTCTTGCCCCGATTTGCCGGACCCACACTGCGGGAGCGCTCCCCGATGAACTGGTAGGCCAGCTCGACGGCACCATCGCATTGGCGTTGCAGGAACCCAGGAGCGAAGCCCGCGATCACGTGCTGGTCGGTCTCACCGGCGTTCGTTCCGGGCTCTTCCCGGAGTCGCCGACCTATCAACCGCAGCAAATCGAAACTGGGACGATAGCCGCATGAAATATCAACTTGACCTTTTTGGCGTGCTCGTTCCGACGCTCCTGCTCTGGAGTGTGGTTGCCTACGCGCTTGAGCGCTTCATCAGCAAGCAGATCGCGCGTAACGGCCTCTATCGATGGATCTGGCATCCCGCACTGTTCGATTTCGCGCTTTTCATCTGCCTGCTCACCGGCCTCGTCTTAGGCTCAGCGGAGTTACTCACATGACAGCACCCGTCTCCCTCAAAAAGGCTCTATGGCGCGGGTTCAGGATGAAGTGCCCGAACTGCGGACAAGGCCACCTGTTCGGCGCCTTTCTCAAGGTCGTCGACAATTGCGAGGTTTGCGGTGAAGATTACACGCCGCAACGTGCCGACGACCTTCCGGCCTATCTCGTGATCGCGATCGTCGGCCATCTGGTCGTGCCGGGACTTCTTGCCGTCGAGATGGCCTATTCGCCTCCGGCGTGGCTTCAACTGCTGATCTGGCTCCCCGTCACCGGGCTTTCGGCTCTCTTTCTCCTGCAGCCCGTAAAGGGGACCATTGTTGGCCTGCAATGGCAGACCGGCATGCACGGCTTCGAGGCTGGCCGACAGCGCCGGGTCAATCAAGATCGCGTTGCAACGACGCCTGTACCGAACCTCATCTCCAAGGAGTTGGCGCCATGAAAGCCGTTCTCAACCCGCTACGTCGCTTCGCGCTGACCGGTACCGTTGTTTTGGTCGCAGTTTGGGCCGGTTACAAGCTGTGGGATTACTACTTTGATGCGCCCTGGACCCGTGACGGACACGTACGGGCCGACGTCGTGCCCGTGGCTCCCGATGTTTCCGGCTTTGTGAGCGAGGTTCTGGTTCGGGACAATCAGCAAGTCCAAAAGGGCGACGTGCTCTTCCGGATCGACCGGGCGCGCTATGAGATCGCGCTCAAGCAGGCAGAGGCGGTACAGGAAGGCAAGCGCGCAACGCTCGACAACGCCAATGCCGATCTGAAGCGCTACAGTGCGCTCACACCCGGCGTCGTGGTTTCTACGCAGCGGATGGATCAAGTCGTCGCGATTCAAGGCTCGGCCCAGGCGGCCTACGACCAGGCCGTCGCGGATGTTGCCCTTGCAAAGCTCAACATGGAACGCAGCGAGGTGCGGGCCTCGGTCAGCGGCATTGTCACCAACAACGAGCTGCGTCCGGGCGCCTATCTCACTCCCGGAAAGGGCGTGATGGCGCTGCTCGATAGTGACACGCTGCACGTGCAGGGCTACTTCGAAGAAACCAAGCTGCAGCGCATCCATGTCGGCGATCCCGTCAACGTGCGTCTGATGGGAAGCAGCCGTGCGTTGCTGGGCAAGGTCGAGAGCGTTGCAGCCGGCATCGAAGATCGCGATCGCAGCAACGGTTCCAGCCTTCTCGCCAACGTCAATCCGACCTTCAACTGGGTGCGGCTCGCCCAACGCGTCCCGGTCCGGATCGCGCTCGACCGTGCCGACGAGCGCAACGAACTCGTCGCCGGAGCTACTGCGACCGTCGAAGTCCTTGGGTCGGCTCCGCAGGGCGACATCGCTAAAGCTGGCAACCGACAAACCGCCTCACGCTAGTATGACTCAAAGAGCGACCAGTGGCATGTCCAGAGCATTGCAACATCGCCCCACGCTGGCGAGCAACACGAACCTTTCCCGGACGGTGCCGGTGTTTGTCCTCGGCCAGGGAGGCGTGTGCCGCTTTGTCTCAGGAAGCCGACCTCCCCGAGCGCGAGGATGGACTTGAATATCCTGATAGCATTTCTGGCCCTGGCGAGCGCAGGCGTTTTTGCGGCCCACACCATCGATGCGCTCCGCGCCTGAGCCACCAAGGGATGAGACGAATTGGCTTGGCCCGAGCAGTGAGCCTTGCCGGTCATCCAGCCCAACTCCAATAACCGCCGCATCCGCGATCGAATGATCGACATTCATGCCGATAAAATCGCGCCTGTCCTCTTCTCCGGCACATGATAAGCTGCGTCCCCGGGACTGGAATCGTCTCCGACAGAGCGCGAAGCCAACGATGGCGAAAGGGCCGAAAAAATCCGCTTTTCCCCTGCAGAAGGAGCGCGACCGTATCCCGCGATCCAGGCTACCATCCTTGCTGGGACGCGAAACAGAAATCGATCTCATCGATCAATTGCTTGACCGGATCGATCAGGGTGGGGCTACTCTCGTTATTAGCGGAGCAGCCGGAATTGGCAAATCGGCGCTGCTCGAGGAAGCCAAAGATCGAGCGCGGGAGCGCGGCATCGCCGTGCTCGGCATGACGGGCGTTCTCGCCGAAGCGCATCTGGCTTTCGCCGGGCTTCAGCAGGCGCTGCATCCGCTCATGAAGCAGGCAAAGTCTTTACCTGCTCATCAACGGTCTGCCTTTCTCAGCGCCTTTGGCATGGGCGGCGCGACCACCGAAGCACCGGATATTTGGCTGGTCGCACTTGCGACCCTGGCACTCCTGACAGAAGGCCCAGATCACAAACCAATCCTGCTGGCAGTTGACGATGCGCAATGGCTTGATGAACCGACGCGCCAGGTCTTGTCTTTTGTTTCCCGTCGGCTGAGTTCTGACCCCGTCGTTCTGCTGCTGGCTTTGCGCGAGGGTTTCGAGCTTCCATTTGGCGACGCCAACACCTTGCGACACGCTGTTCCGGCTCTCAGCGAAGCCGACGCGACCCGCTTGCTCGAGATGCAGGCGCCCGGCCTTTCCGAAAATCTGCGCAACCGGTTTTTGAGAGAAGCCGCCGGAAATCCCCTGGCGTTGGTGGAGCTACCGCGCAGCTCGCGTTCGGAGGATGATCGCGAGGCGGCATGGCTGCCGTTGACGGAGCGGCTTGAACGCACCTTCTCCAGCCGTCTGTCCGACCTTCCCGAGGTCACACGCATGCTGCTGTATATTGCGGCCGAGAACGACGGAAGCTCTCTCTACGAGATCATGCGTGCCGGCGAGGTGCTGCTGGCTCGGACCATTGATTTTTCAGCCTTTGAGCCTGCGGTCTTGGGCAAGCTCATCGAGCTCGATGCAACAGAGGCGCGGTTTCGACATCCTCTCGTGCGATCCGCGATCCACCAGGCCGCCGACATGGCCGTGCGTCAAAAGGTTCACGCCGCACTCGCCGGGGTCATCGAGGATCGGGATCGCAAGCTTTGGCATCGTGCAGCCGCGGCAATGGGTCCTGACGATGAATTGGCTGGCGAACTGGATCAGATGGCGCATCGAGCGCAGCGCAGAGGGGCCGGCAGCACCGTTGTCGAAGTCCTGCAAATTGCAGCAAAGCTGAGCAAGACGGTCGAGGCCAGGCGAGAGCGTTTCTTGCAGGCCGCCGAAATTGTGACGGACCTCGGGCGGCCGAAGTTGCTCGAGCATCTATTGCGAGAGGCTGCGGTTGATCCGTCGGACGAGTTAGGTACAGCGCGGGTCGGGTGGTGTCGGGAAATGAGCCAGTTCCTGACAATCAATGATCCCGGCAGGATCTCCGCGTTGGTCAAATTTGCCGACCAGGCACATGCGGGCGGAGCAAAGGACCTTGCAAGCAATCTTCTCTGGCGCGCAGCGCAACGCTGCTGGTGGAGTAACGCGAGTAGCGACCTGTGCTCAGACGTCCTCTCTGCGACTAGACGGCTCAAGCTCCTCGAGCTCGACCCAAGGGGCATAGCGATATCAGCCTATGCCGAGCCACTTCGCCGAGGTGGCGAGGTGTACGCAAAGCTGAAGGCGCTGTCCGAAAGGAGGAGCAACGATCCGCATGTCGCACGCATCCTTGGCAGCACTGCGAATGTTGTCGGCGCATTCGATCTTGGTGTGAGTTTTCTGGCCGATTCCACCGCGGAGCTGCGTAAGCAAGCTCGAATTGGCAACCTGTCGCGCGCACTTTTCGCCCAGGCATGGGCCGAAATGGAAGTCGGCGACTGGATTGGCGCGATGAGAGAGGCGGAGGAAGCGATCCGTTTTGCGGAAGAGATCGGATCCATCGTGTGGAAGGCAGCGGCTGCCATCGTGAAGGCGAAGGTTGCCGGCATGCAAGGCAATCTGGAGCGGTCTGAAGAATATGCGAGTGAAGCGGAACGCCTCGTTTTGCCCAGTCGAGCGAGCTTCCTGCTCGCGATGCTGCAACTGGCGCGAGGGATAACAGCCATCAGCGCGGGCCGGCATTCAGAGGCATTCGCGCATCTGCAGCGCCTGTTCGCGCCTGCCGATCCAGCCTTCAACGCGGGTCTGCAATTCTTTGCGCTGGCCGACTTCGTCGAGGCGGCTGTTCATTCGGATCGAGTGCAGGACGCGCGCAGCGTGATCGACGAGATAGAGCGCGTATCTGGCCCAAGACCGGTGCCATGGGTCCAAACGATGCTATCCTATGGCAAGGCGTTGGTCGCGACGAATGAGGATGCCGAACGGTTCTTCCTGGAAGGTCTTGGGCCAGCAGCCAAGAATTGGCCCTTCCTGCGCGGGCGCCTCTCGCTCGGTTATGGCGCCTGGCTGCGTCGGCAGCGGCGCTCCGCCGATGCACGAGCTCCGCTGCGCCAGGCACGTGATGTTTTTGACGCCCTTGGCGCCGCGCCCTGGAGTGATCGCGCGCGGGAAGAATTGCGAGCAGCAGGCGAGGCAAGCCTTCGCCGGACCGCGCAAGTCTGGGAGGACCTGACCCCGCAGGAGCTGCACATCGCCCAGCTAGCGGCGAAAGGACATTCGAACAAGGTCATCGGGGCGAGGCTCTATCTGTCTCATCGGACCGTCGGCTACCACCTGCAGCGGGTCTTTTCGAAGATCGGAATCACCTCCCGATCGGGCCTGTCTGCCATCCTCTCCACAGCCGGTACCTCGGCACCTTAATCCCATCGGTCACCGGACTGGTCATTTGACGGATGCCGCGCACGCCGCCCGGCCGCCTATTTTCGCGAGGTGCAATCCCGCGAGAACTGGCAGGAGGCCGCCTTGGAAACCGAAAGCAGAGTACCGGTAGCCCTTGCCACGAGGCTCCTTCAACCGGGGACCATGGAGCCAGCTGGCCATTCGAACGGCCTGTCAGCCAAGGGAAGGCTCGACCGACGCCGCCTGTTTCGAGTCCTCGACTACATCGATGGGCATCTGGAATGCGACCTCACCCTGGATGAGATGGCCTCGGTCGCCTGCCTCAGCCGGTTTCACTTCGCGCGAGCATTCAAGCAAGCCGTCGGGCAATCGCCTCACCGCTATGTCATTGCGCGGCGGCTTGAGCGCGCGGAAGTCTTGTTGACCGAAGGCGAAACGGCATTGGTCGAAATCGCGCTGTCTCTCCGATTCTCGAGCCAGGCAAACTTCAGTCGCGCATTCAGGCAGTCGACCGGTATGGCACCCGGCCAATATCGTCGCGAAGTGACAGTGGCGCGCGACATCAATGCGCTGCGCTCGAGGCGCGGTTTCAGCGAATCCGCCCTAGCGTCCATCGAGCCCGGGACAGCCTATTCGGCCAACATGTCGCCGCTTGCACATCCGAGCGACGAAGAACCGAGACGGACAGCAGCCACCCGCGCTGGCGCTGACCGCCGGCGGCTCGCGAGCGTCGGATAGGGAGACGAGCCATGGAACTGACCGCCACCACGATCCTGGTCGCCTTTGCCGGCGTCTTCTTGATCTGCTTCATGAAGGGGGCATTCGGCGGCGGCTTTGCCATTGTCGGCATTCCCATGCTGTCGCTGGTGATGGACCCCGTGACCGCCGGTGGCCTGCTGGCGCCCTTGTTCATCGCCATGGACCTGTATGCGCTGCGCTACTGGAAGCCCTCGACCTGGTCGAAGCCGGACCTCAAAATGCTGTTGCCGGGTCTCATGGCGGGAATTGGGCTCGGCTATGCACTGTTTCGTGTGCTCGACCATCGGGCCGTCGCAATCGTGATGGCCGTGGTCACCCTGATCTTCGTCGTGCTGTGGTTCTTCGGCGGCCCCGAGGTGACGATCCAGCCGCGTTCAACGCGGAAAGCCGTCGCTGCCGGCCTCAGCTCCGGAATCGCCTCAATGGTCGCACATTCGGGGGGACCGCCGCTTACGATGTATCTGCTCCCGCTTGGGCTCGCCAAGGACGTCTATGCGGGAACGGCGAGCATGTTCTTCACCGTCGGCAATGCGCTCAAGGCAGTGCCATGGTTGTTGCTGGTGAGGCCGGGCCACAACGTGTGGATCGTGATGGCGACGTGCCTGCTCGCCGTTCCCGCCGGCGTGTGGGCAGGCTGGCAGCTTCACGGCAGGCTCGACCAGCGCCAGATCTATCGGGCCTGCTACGGATTGCTCGTCATCACTGCGCTGAAGCTATTGTGGGACGGCGTGCACGGCTATCTGGGCTAGGCGACGACGAAAGCAGACAGATTGGCAGTAGGAGACGGCTTATGGCTATGATCGAGTGGTTTGACGACCTTGCCATTGGGATGCAATTCAGAACCGGTGAAGCCCAGATCACCGCTCCAGAAATCAAGCGTTTCGCGGCAGAATTCGACCCACAACCAATGCATTTGGACGAAGATTCAGCTGCCAAAACGTTCTTTAAAGGTCTTGCGGCATAGGGATGGCACACAGCTGCAATTGCAATGAGGCTGCTGGTTGAAAGCCGCCCGTTCGGTGATCATCCAATTATCGGAATTGGAGGCGGAGTGAGCTGGATGGCGCCAGTGCGCCCCGGCGACGTCCTGCACCTGGAGGGCGAAATCGAAAGCCTCGCTCCCTCGAAGACCAAACCGCAAGGCACCGTGGGCATGAAGTGGACGATGTACAACCAGCATGGCCAGGCAGTTTATGCGTTCACTCCGATGACCATCGTTCCGCGTCGCCCGGACGCATGAACCTTCATTCGAAGCGGACTAAAAACCGAGTCAAGATCTGGAAGTCGGGATCAGCCCTGCTTCACGTCCACTCCGCTCCTGAAAGCAGACGTGGATGGACCGAGCCATCATGTTGACCATCACTGGAGCCAGCAGCAGCTGCCGTTTTGGCTGTTACGCTGCGTTACGCCACCGCCACCATAGAAACGAAGAAGCGCGAAATCGTTTACCCGTCGAGCTCCGAACCAGCCGCAGTACTACATTTGGTACGACATGACCGATCGAGCTGCGGCTTAAGTAATGATTGCGCTTCACTTTTCCCGATGTCCCGGTCCAGTCCATCACGGGCCAGTTCAGCTAACAACGGCAAGAACAGCGTGGCCAATCAAATTCGTGCCCGCTTTGCGCCAAAACCTGCCGGTGCTCGAAGCAAAGATTTGGCCCCGGCCCTTCTGTACGATCCAACGCGCTACGATGAAGACGCAATGGATTTTGAACTTCTACCGGCGTAAGCCAAGCTCACTACTTCGGTCAGAATCCCCAACGCGAAGGAGGCGAGAACAATTCGACAAGACCACGCTAAACTACGCGATGGCAGCAAGCCGCACTACTCCCACTCAATCATCTAGGAGAACTTTTCGTCGTTGATCTACAAGCACAAATCTTCAAGTTTGACGGACAAATCCCGACGGTATACCCGCCGAATTTTTTCGGTCCTGAATTCACAGAATAATTTGTGCCGCTCGGAATACTGGCGATTCCGCTACCTATCGGCGTCAATCGACTGAATAGCCCTGCATACGTAGCGGAAATCGCCACTGCCCGTACCGGCACGGCGTAGCTTCATATACCGTCAGAGATCAGGAAGGCGCTGGTTTGGTCGTCCGATAGTCCCCTAACCGTTGCCTTCCGAACGCAGAGGTCACACGTTCGTATCGTGTCGGGCTCGCCAGTTTCTTCTTGTTTTCCAAGCGTTCGACCAAGACCTCCTTCGGGGTCGAGCAGCGGAAATGGACTCTGGTCATGTTCGGCCTCCTTGAGTGGGACGACTGGCCCAGCCAGCCGCTGCATCTTCAGGTTTTGGAACCTGCAAGCTGCCGGACCGACGCACCTTCCTTCGCTTCAGGACATATGAGTTTGCGCCGGCGGCACGTTGCTCGGATTCAGTCAATGGGAAGGTGAGAAGGAAGGAAGACCCTTCGGCGGCGCAAGATGCATGAATGCAGCCACCCAAACTGCTGGCCAACTCGCCGACGATCGTTAGCCCGCGACCGCGCACCACGAGATCAGATGCGGAGCCATTGTCAGAGACCGAGCACCTTGCGGCGTTACCCGCAAGCCGCAACTTCACTTTCGCTTCCGGATGTCTATCGTCGAACCGAGCATGTCGTGCCACATTGGTGAGCAGCTCGGATACGATCAACCCAAGCTTCCAGCAGCGTTCGCCCTCAAGCCGCAAATCATCCGCCGAACATAAGAGACGTATACTCCGCCGGTCCAGTCGGTATTTCGTGATGGAGAAGCAAAGATGCTGGAGGTACCCTGCGGCGTCGGTCAGGTGCCCTGGATCCGGCATGCGTAGTGCCTTGTGAACATCGGCATAACCATGCAGGAGGTCTACCACATCGAGGAGCGCGGCCTTGACTGCCACGTCATCCGACTTCACCGCTTTGGCTGAAATCGTGCAGATAGTGCTGGTGAGCTCGTTATTTACTCTGTGGTTCAACTCCCGAAGAAGCAACGATCCATCGGGATTCGGTATCGGTGCAAGGTGCTCTGTCATTTCGGGCTCCAACGATCTTCCTCTCTGGCACGTGCCGCAGGACCAAGCAGGGAGCCCTATGGCTCCACGCCGCGGCGCTCCAATTCGGTATTTAACGCGTCAAAGAGGATTTCGGTTGGCACCATTGCAAGGCTCGTCCAGAAGATGATCGCGGCGCGCGAGGCGATTAGGTAATAGGTCATGCGGAGGCTCCTTCTAATGCGAGATGCCGGTTAGTCGAGAGATTGGAACGGGACACCAAGCAGTCAGCAGAACCTTGCGTCCTCTTGATGCTGCTTAGAATGCCAGAGGCAGCTTTGACTATCTTGTCCATTGCTGATCCATTTAGACGGTTGGTTTGGTTCAGATTGGTCGAGAGCAGTAGTCGTCGTCGGTAACTTTGAGTTATTCGCGCGGGTTATGACTGACCAGGCTTGCGCCGGCAGCCTTTTCCAGAGGCGCGTCAGGCGTGAGCGATCAATGAGGCGATGTCCTCGAGCGGACGCCGGCTGAAGTCCTTCGCGAACTCGCCCATGATCTTGCCTCTCAGGTCGCGGTGGAAGTGCTTGCGCATCTCCCCCAGGGTCCTGGGGTCGGAGACAACGACCAGGTGTTTTATGGTCCCATCCAGGCTGAGCTTGTTCAGGAACGCGGCCGTGGCTGCCGCGAAGTCGTCCTCGTCGAGCCGCCCGCCATCCGGGTTGGCAGAGCCGGTGTGATGGCGCGCACCCGAGCCTGAGTGGGCGTGCGCAAGCGGACTCCCAGTGATCTCGACCAAATGCACGCCAGGTTTTGCACCCGTATTGCGGAACAGGCGGACCGTTTCGCCGTCAGCGACTGCTACTGTCGTATCGGTAGGTAGAATCATCGAAAGACCTCCTTTTCACGATCCCGCATAAACGCCAGCAGGCTATGATGCCTGCATGCTGGCGCTCTGCGGCGCCTCTTTGATAAGCTCCTGACGCGAAGCTCCCCAGAGCAGGGCAGCCCCAACGAATGCCGAAAGAATCGACGCGGCGAACACCGCGATCTTGGCGGCCGAGAAGTCGGGAGCGCTTGGAAACGCCTGCCCGGCGATAAAGAGCGACATCGTGAAGCCGATGCCAGCGAGGGCTCCCGCCCCGGCCAACTGCCGCCACGTGTACTCTGCCGGCTTGACGGCTATGCCTGCGCGCACGGCCGCAGCAGCCGCGAGGAAGATACCGAGCGGCTTTCCTATGACGAGGCCAGCGACGATCGCGGCGATGAGCCAGCCATGCCCAACAAAGACGCCCGGATTGATCGCCAGCCCCGCATTCGCCAGTGCGAAGATCGGGAGGACAGCGTAGCTCGATCGCGCACCGGCGTGCCGCAGCAGCCGGTCGGCCGGCGATTCAAGTCTGTCGAAGATTGCGTCGAGCGCGTGTAGTGCCGGGGTGGAGGGGCCGTGCCTGAGAACCTCACCTTCGTGCCGAGCCTCGGAGGCGATGATGGTGCTGGCCTGCGTCATCAGGGCAGCCAGGTTGGCGGGCGCGCGCGTGGGAACGAACAGGGCCAGCACTACGCCAGCCAGCGTCGCGTGGAGGCCGCCCGCATAGACGAACGCCCACAACGCGACGCCCAACAGGATGTAGGGCGAGAGAAGGTAGACTCTCGACCGGCTCAGCAGCGCCAGCGCAACGACCACCGCGCCAGCCGCGGCCAGGTAGCCCGGATGAATATCGCCAGAGTAGAACACAGCGACGACGGCGATCGCACCGATGTCGTCGACGATGGCCGCCGCGGTGAGGAAGATGCGCAGCTCAACAGGAACGCGGGCGCCCATCACGGCGATCAAGGCAATCGCGAACGCAGTGTCGGTCGCCATTGGAACGCCCCACCCGTGCGACCACGGCGCCGCAGGGATGACCAGCGCATACAGAAGCGCCGGTACGACCATGCCGCCGAGTGCGGCGGCGATCGGAAGCGCGGCGGAGCGGCGGCTCGCGAGGTGGCCAATTGTCATCTCGCGCTTCACTTCCAATCCCACGACGAGGAAGAACACCGTCAGCAGGCCGCCGTTGACCCAATGAAGGATGGACATCTGAAAGCCTGCGTCACCCAAGCTCACGCCGAATTGCTGGCGCCAAAGTGCCTCAAACGCCGGCCCGATCGGCGAGTTCGTCAGGACGATCGCTGCCGCCGTCGCGAGGACCAGCAAAATGCCGGCGGACGGGCCCCAGCTCGCGAAGTCCAGGGCTGCCGTACGAACGCGGTGGCCGAGCGTACCAAGCATCGCGTCGACGAAAGAGCTCTCGTCCCAGGGTCCGTCGTAGCGCCGGCCGTTGATGTAGAAGGTCGGCGTGAATCTCACCCCGCTTGCGCGTGAGCTTGCGACGTCCGCCTCCACCCTCGCCCGCGCGGGCCTCACGGCGTCGCTGTCGCTGAGCGCGAAGTTGGCGTTCACGCCGAGATCGGTGGCCACCGCGACGAGGTCATCCTCTGTGAGCTGCATCGACCTCGTCATCAGCTTGATGTGCGCGGACCACAACGCCTCGGGCGTCCGGGCAAGCTCAGCGAGTTCGGCGGCCCGAAACGAAAGGCTGTTGTTCGTAAGCGGCCTGTGGCGGAACGCGTAGCGGACGCGGTCGCCAAGTTGGTCACGTGCTTGGGCAATGCGCTCGTTGGCAGCCCTGCAGTGGGGGCAGGCGTAGCTGCCATACTCGACGAGCGTGATCTCTGCATCGGCGGGGCCGAGCACGTGGTCCCTCTCGTGGTCGACCGGACGGTCGAGGCGGCCGGGCGGGATCATGAGTTGCATAGCTGAACCGATCTCCAGGTGTTCGCGCCGGCTAAGAAGTCGGCGCAGCCTTCGCTGGGTTGACGACGTGGAATACGCCGCCGTCGGGTGACGGTGTGTACGCGATCTCCGCGCCGACGATGCTGCCAGGGAGCTCAGCTGCGTGCACGCGCGGGAGAAAGAGGCGCACGAGGGTGCCGCTACCCCGCTCGCTCTCTATACAGACCGCGCCGCCTCGTCCTTCGGCGAAGCGCTGGACCCGGAGGAGCCCGAGGTCGGTGCCGCTGCCCGCGGCCTTTGTCGTGAAGTACGGGGTGAAGGCCCGCGAGAGCGCCTCCTCGGGCATGCTGCTCCCGTCGTCGAAGAGGGCGATCTCGACGAATCCCCGGGCCGCGCCAGCGGAAGCTTCGACGTTCCGCGCCGCGACGGTGATCGCGCCACCCCCAGGCATAGCGTCGGCCGAGTTTCGGCAGAGGTTCAGCAGCGCGAAGTACAACTCCTCAGGGTCAGCGTCGAAGTCCCACAAATCAGGGGCGATATCGGTGCGGACCGTGATGTCGGGACTCAACGCCTTGTCCAGCGTGCCCGCAAGCGCTGCGAGGCGGCGGCCTGCGACGAACCCGCTGATCGTCTCGCGGCATGGTCGCGCAGCGTCGAGGAGCTGACGGTTGAGCAACGATCCTCGCGTGATCGCGCGCTGCATCCTGCTGATGATCGCCTTTCGGTATGCGGTATCGCTCTGGCACTCGAGCTGCTCCAGGCCGCTGCCGATTACAGCGAGAAGGTTGTTGATATCGTGGACCACGAACTGCGCCACGTCCCCGATCGCCCTCGCCGGCCCGCGGGAGGAGAACACGCCGCGCGTGTCGGACCGTGGGGCGGTCCGGCACAGGACCCCTGAGATCTCGCCGTCGCGCCCGACGAGCGGAATCTCCACGCACCTGGACGTGATGAGGCCGCTGCGGTCATCGTGGACGCTTCGCACCCTCGCGCTGAACGCGCGCTGTACTCCAAGCGCGACGCCGGCGCTGTCCGCGAGCACGACGACATCCTCAAGCGGTGGACGCTCGACTCCGCCGGGGAAGGAAACGTCGGGTGTCTCCTTGATCTGCATGTGGGACCTCCTGGCTTGCGATTGTTCAAACGGAACGCCGACTTCGGCCCGCACACGAGGGTGGGCGACGATGGGCTGCAGTTTGAGTTCAGGCCGGTTGAAAGGAAAATCACCTCTCGCCATGGAGTTGATAGCCGACCGTTATCGGAACGGCTGGGGGGCTGCGGCGAGAGTGCGGCGCTCGTTCCAGGAGTGTTCGCTCGAGTGGAACTTTCGGCCGCCGAGAAGCTTGATCAGCCGACTTCAAGCCGGCGCCAGACGCCGGAGTCTGACAGATGGTGCAACAGTCGCTGAAGGGCGCCTACTCGGACGGTAGCTCTCAGGTGTTATGGGAGGACGGCGAGCGTGTGCTCAGCCGTGGCTGGCGACTGGACGACAATGGCAACCGGCTTGCCGTGCTGCTTGTTGCCGATGCCGCCGCCCCCCCGTCCCGCTCAAGACTCAATCGCCTTGCTCACGAATTGAGCTTGAAGGATGAGCTGGACGCAGCCTGGGCGGTGCGACCGCTCAAGGTGGAGCGCGGCAGCGGCCGAACCATGGTGCTGGTGCTCGAGGATCCGGGCGGTGAGCCGCTCGCCAAGCTGCTCGGCTCACCCTTCGATGTCGGAGACTTCTTGGCCCTCGCGATCGGCGCCGCAACGGCTCTAGGCAAGCTCCACCAACGCGGCCTCATCCACAAAGACATCAAGCCAGCTAACATTGTGGTGCACTGCGTTGATGGACACGTGCGGCTCACCGGATTTGGCATCGCATCGCGCCTGTCCCGCGAGCGGCAGGCGCCCGAGCCCCCCGAGACCATCGCCGGTACGCTTGCCTACATGGCGCCCGAACAAGCCGGGCGGATGAACCGCTCGATCGACGCCCGCAGTGATCTCTACGCCCTCGGCGTCACGCTGTACCAGATGCTCACGGGCGTTCTGCCCTTAAGTGCGGCCGATCCCATGGAGTGGGTGCACTGCCATATTGCCAGAAAGCCAAGTCGGATCGTAGCCATGTCGTTCTGTGAGCCAAGGAGTTGAGTGTTATAGTTGTCTTCCTAAGACCGCTTG
>NZ_JAUMTJ010000021.1:0-136144 GCF_032654765.1 Bradyrhizobium sp. 33ap4
ATGCAAAGGTGTCCTTGCTGCATCCGGCTCATCAAAGGGCGCGACCCGCCGATCCACTTATGACACAGTAAGACTAGAGCGGGATGAGCTTACCTAAATCGAGCGGCGGCTCCGCTTCACCTCGCCCCGCGTGCGACGCGTGCGGGGAGAGGTCGGAACGCATCGTTCGATGCGTTCCGGGTGAGGGGGAGTCTCCGCGAATACAGCTATCACCAGACATATGCGGAGGCAGCCCCTCACCCCAACCCTCTCCCCGTAAGAACGGGGCGAGGGAGCGCAGCGCCGTCGCTGTTCGGCGCAATCTCAGGATGCTCCAGGCCTTGATCGTGCGCGTGCTAGCCGATCGCAATCGCGATCTTGCCGAAATGCGCGCCGCTCGCCATGTGGGCGAACGCTGCCTTGGCCTGGTCGAACGCGAACACCTTGTCAATGACAGGCTTGACGCCGTGCAGGCTGATGCCGTCGCACAGCGCCTGCAGATCCTCGATCGAGCCGACGGTGACGCCTTGCAACCGCTGCTGCTGCATCACCATCAGCGGCAGCCGCGTGTCGGAGGAGGCGGGACCCGCGAGCACGCCGATGAAGGCAATGGTGCCGCCGATCCTGGTGGCGCGGATCGACTCGTTCAGCGTGCCGACGCCGCCGACCTCGACGACGAGATCGACACCGCGTCCGGTGAGCTCGCGCGCCTTCTTGCCCCAATCGGGCGTGGACTTGTAGTTGAGCGTGACATCGGCGCCGAGCTGCTTCAGCCGCGCGATTTTGGCGTCGCTGGAGGATGTCGCGATGACGCGGGCGCCGCACATCTTGGCGAATTGCAGCGCGAACAGCGAGACGCCGCCGGTGCCCTGGGTCAGCACCGTCTGCCCCGGCTTGAGGTCGCCGAGCTTGACCACCGCGCTCCACGCCGTGAGGCCGGCGCATGGCAGTGCCGCGGCCTCGATGTCGTTCAGATGATCCGGCGTGCGCACCAGCGCATGCGCGGGGAAGACCCGGTACTCGGTCAGCACGCCGTCGACGCTGCCGCCGAGCGCCGCGCGCATCCGCGCCTCGCTTGGCTCGCCGGCGAGCCAGCTTTCGAAGAAGCTGCCGATCACGCGATCGCCGGGTGCGAAGCTCTTGACGCCGGCGCCGACCGCCTCGACCACGCCGGCGCCGTCGGAGACCGGCACCAGCGGAAATTTCTGGCGCGAGCCGTAACCGCCCTTGACCGTGAGCAGGTCGCGATAGTTCAGCGTCGCCGCCTTCAGCCGCACCAGGACTTCGCCGGGTCCGGCTTGCGGAACCGGCTTGTCGACCAGCGCCAGCGCGTCGACGCCGCCGGGGCCTTGCAACTCATAGCATCTCACGGAACGTCTCCTGCTCGGTGCTCTTGTGTTGGGCAGCGCTCGCGGCGCTGCCGCGCATGCTCCGAGCATATGTCATGCCTGCCGCGCGTGGCCATAGCGCGCAGTGGGGTTGATGGAATGGCGCTCATGCCCGAACGCGCTGGCGCGCGACCGGGAAATACCGCCAATCTGAGCCGTCAATGAAGTGACCGAGCGGAGGGTGACCATGGCTGCCTTGCTTGAGACGAAGCGAGATCTGATCGGCATGCTCGCACGCGGCGCGGTTCGCGTGCTGCTTGCCGCTGCATGGATCGCTTGCGGTGGTGCGATGGCCGCAGCAGACGACAGCCTCTACCGCGCGCAAACCGTCGTCACCGGCCAGGGCGAGCCGAACCGCATCGTAGGCTTCGGGGCGTGTCTGGAGGACGTCCTGATCAAGGTTTCCGGTCAGCCAATGCTGGCAGGCGACCACCGGCTTGCCGCGTACAAATCGAAGGCCAAGGCGGTCGTCAGCAGTTTCGACTATCACGATCAATATGCCGGCAAGCCGCATCATGACGAGCAGGGCACCCGCGACCGGCCCTACGACCTGACGGTGAATTTCGACGAGAAGAAGATCGACGGCATTCTCGCCAGGCTCGGTCTCAAGCCGTGGCGGTCGCAGCGACCGGTGCTCGGCGTCTTCGCCGAGATGCAGCACGGCCCGAAGGACTACGTCGTCACATCCGACGGGACGCAGTCCGACCTGCAACGCGACGCGCTTGCGGCTGCGGCCGGAAAACGCGGCATGCGCTTCGTGCTGCCCGATACAGCGGCATTGACGAGCGCCAACCTCACCGCTGCCGAACTGTTGAAGACGCCGCCGGCGAAGCTGAGTTCGATCGTCGCGCCGCAAGGCGGCGAGGCCACCCTGCTCGGTCGGCTGGTCTGGGACGACAAGGATCTCGGCTGGGCCACGCAATGGCGGATGGCCTGGCACGACAAGGATTACAAATGGCAGTTTCGCGGCGTCACCTTCGATGAAGCCTTCCGCCGCGGCATCGGCGGCGCCGCGCAGGTGCTGTCGGGCAATGGCGATCCGGGGCGATCGAAATGAGCTTGCGCGCGCAGCGGCTGGATCGCGCTAGAGCCCTTTCCGTTCCGATTGAATCGGAACGGGGCTCTAGATTCTCATTTTGACGCGTTTTCTTCACGCGAACCGGTATCCACTTCGCTCGAAAACGCTCTACCCGGCGTAGCCAAGCGTCTGCGACGGATATTCCCCGAACATCGTGCGGTAATATTGCGAGAAGCGCCCGAGCTCGATGAAGCCCTGTTCGATCGCAACCTTGGAGACGGTGGTCTGGTCCGGGGTGCTTTCGCGCAAGATCGAACGGATCATGCAGAGCCGCTTGTAGCGCAGGAATGTTACCGGGCCGACCCCGAACACCTCGTGGAAGGCGCGGTGCAGGCTGCGTCGCGACAGCCGAAGCTCGGTGCAGATTTCCGAGACATGGACCGGGCGCGTGCCCGCGGCGTGCAGATAGTCCTCGACATGGCGCACCAGGCGCATCGCCGACGGCAGATAGCTCGTTCCGTCGGGCGGCAGCGAGGTCACGACGGTCGCGGTCACGCAGTCGATGATCGCGCGCTTCCAGAAGGCGGCCGACGCGTCCGTCAAGGCGTCCGGATAGCGCGCAAGGTGCGCGACGATCCGTGGCAGTTTGTCCGCCGCGCCCATGCCGATCGTGGGGTCGGCGCGAAAGTGGTTCTTCGCCTGCCAGGTTTCGGCGTCGGCGAGCCGCGGCTCGCCGCCGAATATGTCGGGCAGATCGGCGAGGTCGAAGCGGATGGCCGCGTAGGACGAAGCGCTGTGAAAGACCCCGTCATGCTCGACCGACGGCGGAATCACCAGCACATCGGCCGGCTGCATGTCGAACGCCCAATGCGTGACACGGTCGGTCGCGTTCAGCAGCATCCCGATGATCAGCTTGGGATCGGTCGAGATGCGCTGGGTGCGGACCCCGACATTGAATGCGCCGATGCTGAGCGAAAAATCACCGATCCCGACGTGAGACAATGTGCCGCGCAACTTGCCGCGCTCAAGCTGCATGACATCGACATGCGAGCCTTTGACGGCATCGTAAAGACCCTCGAAGCCGTCAAGCTCGCCGGTGCTAACCGTCAGGTGTTGGCCCATATCCACGTTCACAACTGCAGCGCGATTAATCTACTAAAACCAAATGCTTGAAGTCGGTGCAAGTCGGTACAAAAAGTGTGCCCCGCGACAATGTGCCTAAATTGGTTTGATTCGCATGGCGAGATCGTGATGCGGATTTGCAAACGTGCGGATTTTCGCTTGTTTTTCCGAGAAAGCAATAAGGCCGACCGGATCGGATTGATCGAATTGGAGCATCTTTCGTTAAGCCTGCACGCCTCGGGGTTGAGATTGGCACAAAGTGCACATCACTTGTATAGTGCGTTTCGCTATCGTTTGAACTGACAGCAGAATTCGCTCGTGACAACGTCCAGTGGAACGAGGCACGATGAAGAGCACTGTGCATGCAAGTGTGCACATGGATTGGCAACGGAGGAGAAAGGGAAGAAGACCTGACGGATCAACGCTGCCGAAAAGTGCAGCACAGAAAAATGGAAGGGCGCGACAATGCACTCAGGCACGACGCAATCATGCACGACGTTCGGTCACCGAGATCGTAAGGCTACGATCTTCAACAGGATTTTCCGTTTGGCGCTCGTCGGAGCAGCCGCGATCGTCGCGCAAGCAGGCCCCGCGTCGGCGGTCAGCATCGGCTCTTCCGCTTCACTGCCGATCATCACACAGCAGGAAGGCAGCGGCAACGTTGTGCAGGTGCGCGCTGTCGCGCGCCGGGGCGGCGTTGCCGTCGGACCGCGCGGCGGTGCGGTAGCTTACCGGAGCCGGACGGTGGTGGGGCCGGGCGTTCGCCCCGGCTGGCACGGCGGCCGCACGCGCTGGGTCGGACCGCGGCCGGTAGGTTGGGCGCGGCCCGGCTGGTACGGCTGGCCGGTCGGGGGCGCGGTCGCGGCCGGCGCAGCGATCGGGTTCGTCAGCGCGGCGAGCGCAGCCGCCTGGGCGGGACCGGCACCGGCAGCGGGCATGTGCTGGTACTACACCGACCCGTCTCGAACACAGGGCTTCTGGGACTACTGCTCGCGGTAATGCCCAAAGAGGTGCATCGCCATGTCCCGGGTAGAGATCGCCTCCACTGAACGAGAGCGTGACGACCCCGTCCAGACCGACGACATGGTCTGGATTCCCGGCGGCACGTTCCGCATGGGCTCCGACCATCACTATCCCGAGGAGGCGCCGGCGCATCGCGCCTCGGTCGACGGCTTCTGGATCGACCGCACCCCGGTGACCAACGCTCAATTCCGCGAATTCGTGCGGGAGACCGGGCACATCACGGTCGCCGAGCGACCGCCGGATCCTGCGCAATATCCGGGTGCGCTGCCGCATATGCTCTACGCCGGCTCGCTGGTGTTTCAGCCGCCGCGCCGCGTCACCACCCTGCGCGACTGGAGCCAATGGTGGACCTTGATGAAGGGCGCGAACTGGCGCCGCCCCTACGGCCCGCGCAGCAACATCAACGTGCTCGGCAGCCATCCGGTGGTCCACGTCGCCTATGCCGATGCGCTCGCCTACGCCAAATGGGCCGGCAAGGAGCTTCCGACCGAAGCCGAGTGGGAGTTCGCGGCGCGCGGCGGGCTCGAGGCCGAGGAGTTCGCCTGGGGCAACGCCTTGACGCCCGGCGGCAAGCACATGGCCAATACCTGGCAGGGCAATTTCCCGATTCAGAACCTCTGCGAGGACGGCTTCGACCGGACCTCGCCGGTGACCGCGTTTCCGCCCAATGGCTACGGCGTCCACGACATGATCGGCAATGTCTGGGAGTGGACCGCCGACTGGTGGTCCGCCCGTCATGAGGCCGACGCCGCGAAGCCCTGCTGCATCCCGCAGAATCCGCGCGGCGGTCGCGAGGAGGCGAGCTACGACCCCGCCCAGCCCGCGATCAAGATTCCGCGGAAGGTGCTGAAGGGCGGCTCGCATCTCTGTGCCCCGAACTATTGCCGCCGCTATCGCCCCGCCGCACGGCATGCCGAACCGGTCGATACGTCGACCAGCCATGTCGGCTTTCGCTGCGTGGTGCGCCGACCCGATTCTCAACCGTCGCAAAAACCTTTCGACAAGCAAGGAGCGTAAGAATGAGCGATGAGAGCAATATCGTTGCCAGGCAGTCCGGTAGTCGCGGAGGGCTGCTTCGTGGCTTGTTCGCGGCGGCGTTGGTCGCGACAAGCCTGGCGCCATTTGCCGGGTCTCCCGCGTCAGCGCAGCAGCCGAACGCGGCCAAGCCGAATATTCTCGTGATCTTCGGCGACGATGTCGGCCAGTCCAACATCAGCGCCTATACCCGCGGGCTGGTCGGTTACAAAACACCGAACATTGACCGCATTGCCAATGAAGGCATGATCTTCACCGACTATTATGCCGAGAATAGCTGCACCGCCGGCCGCTCCACCTTCATCACCGGACAGGTCTGCCTGCGGACCGGCCTCTGCAAGGTCGGTATTCCGGGAGCACCGGTCGGCTTGCAGAAGGGCGACATAACTATCGCGCAGGCCCTGAAGCCTCTCGGCTACGCCACAGGTCAGTTCGGCAAGAACCATCTCGGCGATCGTGATGAATACCTGCCGACTAATCACGGCTTCGATGAGTTTTTCGGCAATCTTTATCATCTTAACGCCGAAGAAGAGCCCGAGCGGCCATACTGGCCGAAGGACGACGCAGCTTTCGTCAAAGCCTATTCGCCGCGTGGCGTCCTCAAAGCTTCCGCCGACGGCAAGATCGAGGATACCGGCCCGCTTACCAGGAAGCGGATGGAGACAGTCGATGACGAGACTACAGGTGCTGCGATCGATTTCGTCACGCGACAGGCAAAGGCCAACAGGCCGTTCTTTACCTGGATGAACTTCACTCGCATGCACATCTTTACCCACGTTCGTGCTTCGATGCGCGGGCAAAGCGGCATGCCGGGCAATGAATACGCTGACGGCATGGTCGAGATGGACATGAACGTCGGAAAGCTGCTCAAGACGCTCGATGACCTGAAGATCGCAGACAACACGATCGTCGTCTTCAGCACGGACAACGGCCCGAACGCGTTCACCTGGCCGGATGCAGCGACGACGCCCTTCCGGTCGGAGAAGGACACCAATTGGGAAGGCGCGTTCCGTGTGCCGGCGATGATCCGTTGGCCCGGCCACGTCAAGGCAGGCGAGGTTGCCAACGGAATCGTGTCAGGTCTCGACTGGTTCCCGACGCTCCTTGCCGCCGCCGGCGATCCCGGGGTGAAGGATCGCCTGCTCACCGGCTGGCAGCCGCAAGGCGGCTCGACCACCTTCCGCAATCACCTCGACGGGTTCAACCAGCTCGACTACATCACGGGCAAGGCCGACAAGAGCGCACGCAACGAGTTCTACTACTTCAACGACGACGGTGATCTCGTTGCGATGCGAAACGGCGATTGGAAACATACCTTTGAACGGCAGGATCAGCCCGGCCAGTTCGACGTCTGGGCCCACCCGTTCACGCCTTTGCGCGTGCCAAAGATATTCAATCTGCGCATGGATCCGTACGAGCACGCGGAGATATCGGGCAGCATGTACGATCAATGGCGGGTAGAGAACGCGTACATGATCGCTCAGGCACAAATCAAGGCGGCAGCGTTCCTGCAGACCCTTGTTGAATATCCGCCAAGCCAGCGGATTGCGAGCTTCAGCATCGACCAGATTCGTCGTGCGGTCGACAAGAAGGTCGATGAATCGTTCAAGAAGCGTGGTCTCGAATAGTCGCGAGGCCCTGCGAGACAGGCCAGTGGTATCGGCCTGTCTCGCACTGTATCCAAGGGGACAAGCGGATGGATGCTCGATCGAGCATAGGGTCTGCATCGACCGCGACCCGAGCACACCGAAAGAATCTGGACGCCGGCGCGAGCCGGAGGCTCGTCGCAGCGGCGCTGGCGTTCGTCTCGGGTGCCGCCGGCCTGATCTACCAGGTGATCTGGATCAAGCAGCTCTCGCTCGTGGTCGGCGCTGATGTCTACGCCATCACGACCGCCGTGAGCGCCTTCTTTACCGGCCTGGCGTTGGGCGGCCTGATCTTTGGTGGAAGGGCTGACCGCGCCAGCCAGCCGGCGAAACTCTACATCGCGATCGAGATCGGCATCGGCATAACCGGCGTCGCCACCACATTGATCCTGGCGAATATCGCGCCGGTCTTCGTGGCGATCGAGAGCGCGAGCGGCCTGCTCGCATGGGCCATGGTGTTCGTTCTGGTCGGCATCGCCCCGCTTCTGATGGGTGGAACGCTGCCGGTCCTTGTGCGCGCGGTGCTGCAGAATTCCGGCGATGCCGGCCGCGTCGGTGGCCGGCTATACGCCGCCAACACCGCCGGCGCGATTCTTGGCGCTCTGCTGCCGATGTTTGTCCTCATTCCGCTGTTCGGGGTGCAAGGGACCTCGATCGCGGCGGCGACCCTCAATGTCCTCGCGGCGGCGGGGGCAACGGTGCTCGGCCGGATTCCCCTGGCGTCGGCGAGGATCAAGCCTGCCGGCCGCGCGGCGGCGCATCAACCGCGTCGGGTCGGATTGGCCGTCGCCCTCTACGCCGCCGCCGGCGCAATTGCCCTCGGCTATGAGGTCATCTGGTCCCAGTCCATCGTTCAGTTCATGAGTACGCGCAGTTTCGCGTTTTCCGTGGTGCTTGCGACGTACCTCGCGGGACTTGCGGCGGGTGCCGCGATCGTTGCGCGCGTGATCGACCGGATCCGCGATCCCTGGAGTGTCTTTGGCCTTCTGATCGCGGCCGCCGGGTTCCTGGCCTTGATCGAGATCGCGGCACTGGGCCATTGGCTCGTGGTCGCGCAGACGGCGACCGAGGCGTTCGTGCTCCGCCTTACCGAAAACCAGTTCGCCGGCATGTGCGCCCGCTTCGCGGTGGCAGCGTTCTGCATCGTATTCGTGCCGACCTTGCTGCTCGGGGCGGCCTTTCCGGTGGCGCTGCGTCTGGTGGTGCGGGATGCGCACATCGGGCAGGACGTTGGCGCCGTCGTGGCGGTCAATACCCTGGGCGGTGTAGGCGGCGCGCTTCTCACCGGCTTCGTGCTTCTGCCCTGGCTCGGGCTTGTCCACACCCTTGCATTGCTCGCAATCGGCGCCGGCCTGCTGGGTGTCATTGCCTGCTGGGGCGGTCGTTCGAGCCGCACCGGTGTTGGACTGGCAGTCGCGGTCGGCGCGGCCTGCATCGTCGCTGCGGTCGCCACGCCGTCCGACCGATTTGCCCAATTGCTTCCGGCAGCGCGGTCGGGAAAAATCATGTTCTATGAAGAGAGCCCGGGTGGGACGGTTGCGGTGGTCAACACCGGCCGCTTCCGCCGGCTCTATATCCAGGGCGTATCCAATTCCGGCGACGCCATGCCGTCGCTGCGCTACATGCGGCTGCAAGCGCTCCTGCCTCTCATCATTCACAATGGCGAGCCGAAATCAGCCCTGGTGATCGGCTACGGCACGGGCATCACGGCCGGCGCTCTCTCGCAATTCCCTGCTCTCGACAGGAGGGTGGTGGGTGAGCTGCTCCCGGCGGTCCTTCGTGCGGCTCCGATATTCGACGGCACCTTCAACGCCGCGTCCGACCCGGGATTGGAGAAGCGCTTGGGCGACGGCCGTCGCCTCCTGCAGCGCGAGAGCCAGACCTACGACCTGATCACGCTGGAGCCGCCGCCGCCATCGGCGGTGGGCGTCGTCAATCTCTATTCTCGCGATTTTTATCGTCTGGCTTCGTCGCGACTGAACGACGACGGGATTGTCGCGCAGTGGTTGCCGCTGCCAACGCAGAACGACGAGGACACGCGCGCACTGGTTCGCAGCTTCATCGATGTGTTTCCGTACGCGTCTCTGTGGACATCGGAGCTGCATGAAATGTTGCTTGTCGGGTCGCGTCGTCCGATTCAGTTGGATGCGGAGCGCATCAGCGCGAGATTCAATCAGCCCGAGACGTCTGCGGCGCTTTCCGCGGTCGGCGTCAACTCGGTCGCGGCGCTGATCGCAACCTGGATCACCGACCGCGACGGGCTCGTGCGCTACGCGGCGGACGCGCCGGCGGTGACGGACGACAGGCCGCGGATCGAATACGCGACATGGGTTCGTCCGGACGAGTTCAGCCGGACGATTTCGCACATCTGGCAGTACCGTAGCGAACCGCCGCTCAAGGGAGCGGACGAGCAATTCACCGCCTCGCTGCTGAGCGAAAGGCGAGACCTTGATGCGTTCTATCGTGCCGGCCTCAGCGCCTATGCGGGCAACCGGCAGGCTTACGCGCGCGAGATGGCGAGCCTCAGCCAAGCGGCGAGACGGAACCCCTATTACAGGTGGTTTACGGGGTCCAAGGAGCCGTAGTGCAATGTCAGATCACGCCGCAACACAGTTAGCGGCCGCCCCGGCGCGGCGAACTGCCAAGGACTCCGCGGCGCGCGAGGCCGTGCTCGATCTCAAGGCGCGCATCGGCAAGTCGGTGCTCGGGCAGGATCATCTGGTCGAGAGCATGCTGATCGGGTTGCTGGCCAACGGCAACCTTCTGATCGAAAGCCTGCCGGGACTAGCAAAGACGCGGGCGGTGAAGACGCTGGCGAAGAATCTTGCCGCGGACCTGTCGCGCGTGCAGTTCACGCCGGATCTGCTGCCGTCGGACGTGACCGGCGCGGAGATCTACCTGCAGACCGAGAAGGGCGGCCAGTTCCAGTTCCAGAAGGGGCCGATCTTCGCCAACCTCGTGCTCGCGGACGAGATCAACCGCGCGCCGGCCAAGGTGCAGTCGGCGCTGCTGGAAGCGATGGAAGAACGTCAGGTCACCGTTGCCGGCAAGACCTACAAGATGCCAGACCTGTTCATGGTGCTCGCCACCGAGAATCCGATCGAGCAGGAGGGCACCTATCCGCTTCCCGAGGCGCAGCTCGACCGCTTCCTGATGCATGTCGTGATCACCTATCCCGACGAGGCGACCGAAGGCGAGATCATCAAGCTCAATCGCGCCGAGAATGCGCGGAAACCGGAAGCCGGAGCTGCCGAGCCGCCGCCGGTGCCGCAGCAGGCGATCCTCGATGCGCGCGGCGAGCTCGATGGCATTTTCGTCTCCGACCTCGCACAGAAATATATCGTCGACCTGATCTATGCGACGCGGTTTCCCGGCCGCTACGGCGAACCCCTGAGTAAATGGATCCAGATCGGCGCCAGCCCGCGCGGCAGCCTTGCCATCGACCGCTGCGCGCGGGCGCGCGCATGGCTCGACGGGCAGGATTTCGTCACGCCCGACCACATCCGCGCCGTCATCCACGACTGCCTGCGGCACCGGCTGATCCTGAGCTACGAGGCCGTATCGCAGGGCATCAGCCCCGACCAGGTGATCGACAAAATCACCGAGCTTGTCGCTGCAGCGTGAGGGCCATGATGACGGAGACATCAGCCAGAACGCCCGGTGTCTACGTCAGTCTCGACGACCTGATTGCGCTCGAATTCAGGGATCGCAGGGTTTCGTTCCTGCCGCGCCAGCCGGTGCATAGTCTGCTGTCGGGCCGGTTCGCCTCGCGCATGCGCGGCCGCGGGCTGAACTTCGAGGAGATCAGGGACTATCGCCCGGGTGACGATGTCCGCGAGATCGACTGGAAGGTCACGGCGCGGCTGCAGAAGCCGCATGTGCGCGTCTTCAACGAGGAGCGCGACCGTCAGGCCCTGCTCGTGGTCGATCAGCGGCTGTCGATGTTCTTCGGCAGCCGGCGCGCCATGAAGTCGGTCACCGCGGCCGAGACCGCCGCGATCGGCGCCTGGCGTGTGCTCGGCGTCGGCGACCGGATCGGCGCGATCGTGTTCAATGACAGCGATGTCGTCGAACTGGCGGCGCGGCGCAGTCGGGCGACGGTGTTGCAGATATTGTCCACCATCGTCGCGCAGAATCAGGCGCTCGGCGTCGGCCGCGGCATCGTCCCGGCGTCAGGTATGCTCAACCGGGCGCTCGAGCATGCCGAGCGGCGGACGATGCACGACGCCACGGTGATCCTGATCAGCGATTTCGATGGCGCCGATTCCGCGACGCGCCGGATGATCGGGGCGATCGCCCGGCATAACAACGTGGTCGCGGTGCTGGTCCACGATCCCTTGCAAAGCGATTTGCCTGCCTCGAGCCGGATGACCGTCACCGATGGCGAGCTGCAGATTCAGCTCGAAGTCGGCCGCGAGAGCGTCCGCAAGAGTATCGCGCAGGCGTCGCAGGAGCGGCTGCGCGGCGTATTCGCGTGGACGCGCGAGCTTGGCATTCCGGTGCTGCCGCTGAGCACAGCCGAGGAAACGGCGCCGCAAATCCGGCGTCTCCTGGGCGGGCTGCCGGCCCGGCACGGACGCGGTGGCGGTCACGCCCGAGCGGAGGCGGCTCTTGGCTGATCCCCAACCCGTCATTGTGGATCCCGTCGCGGGCCTGATCGATATCCCGCTGCCCCCGTCGGTGAGCCTGCTTCCGGCGACATGGGCGTCGCGGATCGTGATCGTGCTGGTTGCCGCAGGCGTTGTTGTTGCGACGTGGCGCCTGCTGCGGCGTTTCCGCGCCAACCGCTATCGGCGCGCGGCGCTCGCGGAGCTTGACCGGCTGCTGCAGACACAAGGCGGCGTCCCGGAGGGAATGGCCGCGAGTCTTGCGCTGCTGGTGCGGCAGACCGCGCTCGATGCCTTTCCGCGCGAAACCGTCGCGCCACTTGCCGGCGCGGGCTGGCTTGCGTTCCTCGACCGTAGCTATGGCGGGAACGAATTCTCGCAAGGCGCGGGACGGCAGCTCGCGACCGCGCCGTACAGGCGGACGACGGCGGATGCCGCCGATCTAATGGCGCTGCAGGATCTGGTGCGGCGCTGGATCAGGGGGCACCATGTTTGAGTTCGCATGGCCCTGGATGCTCGCGCTCCTGCCGCTGCCGATCCTGGTGTGGTGGCTGCTGCCGCCGTATCGCGCGCGGCAGGCGTCCGTGATGGTGCCGTTCTTCGACCGCCTTGCGGCGGCAACCGGACAGACCCCGCAGCGCGGCGCCGTCGTGCTGCAGCGGCGGCGCATCCAGATGGTGACGGCCGCATTGATCTGGGCGCTCGTCGTCGCGGCGCTGGCGCGGCCGCAATGGGTCGGTGATCCCGTCACGCGCGAGGTTTCGGCGCGCGATCTGATGCTCGCGATCGATATCTCCGGCTCGATGGACCAGCGCGACTTCCGCGGCAGCGATGGCGCGACCTTGACGCGGCTCGACGGCGTCAAGCGCGTGGTCGCGGATTTCATCGCGCATCGGCACGGCGACCGCGTCGCGCTGGTGCTGTTCGGCACCAGGCCCTATGTGCAAGTACCGTTCACGCAGGATCTGCAGACCGCGACCGCGCTGTTGGCGCAGATCGAGGTCGGCATGGCCGGACAGCAGACTGCGATCGGCGACACCATCGGGCTTGCGATCAAGACCTTCGAGACAAGCAAGGCGCGACAAAAGCTTCTCGTCCTGCTCACCGATGGCAACGATACGGCGAGCCGCGTCCCTCCGGAGCATGCCGCCGACATCGCGCACCAGAACGGCCTCGTGATCGACACGATCGGCGTCGGCGATCCGGCCGCGACCGGCGAGAACCGCGTCGATCTCGGCGTCCTGCGGTCGGTCGCCGCCACGACCGGCGGCCATTTCTACCGTGCCGAGGACGGTGCGCAGTTGCAGGCGATCTACGCGGACATCGACCGTCTCGCGCCGGCCAAGCTCGATACGCTGTCATGGCGGCCGAAGCAGCCGCTGTTCCAGTGGCCGCTCGGCGCCGCCGTGGTGCTGTCGCTGCTGCTGTGGCTCGGCCTTTCGCTGGAAAGCGGGCTGGGACGAAGGGGAGCACCCGGCCATGCATGACGCGGCCGCGATTCCCTTCCATCTGCTGCGGCCGCTGTGGCTGCTCGCGCTGATTCCCGTCGCTGCCGTCTTCGCATGGGTGCGGTGGCGGCAGAGCCCGCTAGCGCAATGGGGCGGGGTGATCGCGCCGCATCTGCTCAACCATCTCATCGTGCAACCGGGGACGGGACGCGGCGTCAGCCCGCTTTATCTGGTCGCCGCCGCGCTGTCGCTCGGCATCGTCGCGTTGTCCGGCCCGACCTGGCGGCGTGAGCTGCCGCCCTTCGTCGAGGACAAGGCGCCGCTGATGATCGCGCTGTCGCTCGATGCAACGATGGAGCAGAGCGACGTCGCGCCGACGCGGCTCGAACGCGCCAAGCAGAAGATCAGGGATCTGCTTGCGGCGCGCGCCGGCGCGCGCACGGGGCTGATCGCCTATGCGGGCACCGCGCATCTGGTGATGCCGCTGACCGACGATCGCGCCGTCATCGAACCCTTTCTCGCCGCGCTTGCCCCGGGCCTAATGCCGTCGCCCGGGAAGAACGCCGTCGCGGCGGTGGCGCTCGCCGCAGAAGCGCTCGCGACCGAAACCGTTCCCGGCACGATCCTGCTTGTCGCCGACGACGGTGGCGACGAGGAGGGAGCGGTTCGCCAGGCCGCCGGACGGAACGGCCTGGTCAAGCTGAGCGTCACGCCGAACAAGGGCGAAAGGTTCGCGCTCGGTTCGGACGTCGTCCAGGTCAGCATCGACGACGCCGACATCGCGGCGCTCGAGCGCCGGATCGAAACCCGCTATCAGGCCGCGCAGGGTGACGCGTTCGGTACGCAATGGCGCGATGAGGGCTTTTGGCTGCTGCTGCCGATTGCACTGCTCAGCCTGCTCTGGTTCCGGCGCGGCACCACGGTGGCCTGGGTTGTCGCCTTCGTCTGTCTGTCGCACGTGTCATCCGCGAGGGCGGAGGAGCCGCGCCGTTTTGCCGATCTGTGGCTGACGCCGGATCAGCAAGGACGCATCGCGTTCGATCGCGGTGACTATGCGACCGCGGCCAAGCGCTTCTCCGATCCGATGTGGCGCGGCATCGCCGCCTATCGTGCGTTCGACTTCCTGACGGCTGCGCAGGAATTCGCGCATGTCGAGACGCTCGAGGGACGCTTTGCGCTGGCTAACGCCCAGGCGCAGAACCACGCCTATGAGAAGGCGATCGCCGCCTATGACGAGGTTCTGAAGATCGCGCCCGGCCATGTCGCCGCGAAGACCAACCGTGCCATCGTGGTGGCGGCGCTGAAGGCGAAAGAGGAGAAGCGGAAGAAGCAGGAGCAGGACGACAGCGCGCCGCCGGACGAGAAGGCCGACGAGATGCGGGTCGACCCGACCCAGAAGGGCGGCAAGCGGATCGAGGTGAAGCCGACGGATCTCACCACGGCCGGCGCCGCCGAAGCCTGGATGCGTCAGGTCCAGACCACGCCGGCTGACTTCCTCAAGCTGAAATTTGCGATCCAGGACGCGACGCGGCCGGCGGGGACGAAGCCATGAGGCACCCGCTCGCCGCCGTAGCCCTGATGATCGGACTGCTCATACCCTGCGCGGCGCTCGCCCAGCAAACCGCGCCGGAGCCGATCTTGCGGGTGACGATCGATCCGCCGCGCGTCGTGGTGGGGCAGGCGGCCACGCTGCGGATCGACGTGCTGGCGCCGAACTACATGACGGCGCCACCCGAGCTGCCCGACTTCCAGGTCCGCAATGCCGTGACCCGTCAGTTGCGGAGCATCAATGAAAACGAGCAGCGGGACGACCTCACCTATGCCGGCGTCCGGTTCGAATTCGCCATCCATCCGCAGGAGCCGGGCAGCTACGCGATCGCCGGCCAGGCGATCACCATCAAATACGCCGCCGAGCCGCCGGCGACGCGCGAGGCCACGCTCGCGCTGCCGCCGATCGCATTTGAGGCCTTCATCCCGGACGCGGCCTCCGCCCTGCAGCCGTTCCTGGCCGCGCGCAATCTGTCGATCGAGCAGACCGTCAACCGTTCGTCGGATCAGCTCAAGACCGGGGACGCCGTGACGCGGACCGTCACCGTCAAGGCCGAAGGCATTCCCGCGATGCTGCTGCCGCCGGTGAAGTTCACCACGTTCGACGGGCTCAAGCTCTATCCTGCGCAGCCGTCGCTCCAGGACAAGACCGACGGGCGCACCGATGTGCTGTCCTCGGCGCGCACCGACAGCGGCGTCTACATGCTCGAGAAGGCCGGCGACTATGTGCTGCCGCCGATCGACCTGCGTTGGTGGAACACCGGCGCGCAAAGCATCGATGTGGCACATCTCGACCCGGTAACGCTGCACGTGGAGGCGAACCCCGCAGCCGGCGCTGCGTCCTCCGTCGGCACCTCCGGCCCGCGCCGGTCATGGGGCGCGCTGCGCGATGTCGTCGCCGACCACTGGCTGTCGATCGCGCTCGTGCTCCTGGCGCTTGCCGGGCTCGGCTGGCTGATGCCGCGGATGGTGCGGGCGATCGCGGCGCGTCTTCGCCGGCGTCGCGAGGCCTATCTCCGCTCGGAAGCGTTCGCCTTCAGCGAGCTGCGGCGCGCCGCGCGCCGTGGCGATGCCAAGGCGGTCTACTTCGCGCTGCTCGACTGGCTGCAGCGGTTCGAGCCGGTCGCGCCGCAGCATACGGTCGAGGCGTTCAAGGCCGTCGCCCATGATGCCGCGCTCGATGACGAGATCGGCGCGGTCGAGCGCGAGCTGTTCGCGCCGTCTGCCGGCGCGGCGCGCTGGTCACCGCACCGGCTGCTGCGCCACATCGGCGGTGCCCGGCGCAGCATACGACACGAGACGGCGCGCGCCGCAAGGCACAGGGCGCCGGGACAACTCAATCCGGTTGACGATCGTGTGCTGTCGCTCAACCGGCAGAGGAGGCCTGCGAGATGAGCCGCGATGTTGGTGCCTTTGCCGTCTCGAAGAGATTGCTGCTGATCGCGTTGATCGCCCTGCCGCTCAGCGCGCTGGCGCCGGCGTGCGCGCTGAGCCAGGTCGATCCCTTACCGTCCTGGAAAGACGGCGCGGCGAAATCGGCGATCGTCGATTTCGTCGCGCGCGTCACGACACAGGGCGGGCGCGACTTCGTTCCGCCGGCCGAGCGGATCGCGACGTTCGACAATGACGGCACGCTGTGGACCGAGCAGCCGTTCTACTTCCAGCTCGCCTTCGCGTTCGACCGCGTCAAGGCAATGGCGCCGGAGCATCCGGACTGGAAGACGCGGCAACCCTTCAAGGCGCTTATCGAGAAGGACACCAAGGCGCTGGCCGCGAGCGGCGAGAAGGGCCTCTTGCAGATCGTGATGGCGACGCATGCCGGCATGACCACCGATGCGTTCGCAAATCTGGTGCGCGATTGGCTCGCGACCGCCAGGCATCCGCGCTTCAACCGGCCGTATGACAGCCTGGTCTACCAGCCGATGCTGGAGCTACTGGCCTATCTCAGGGCCAACGGCTTCAAGACCTTTGTCGTATCCGGCGGCGGCGTCGAATTCATGCGGCCGTGGATGGAGCGGGTCTACGGCATCCCGCCGGAGCAGGTGGTCGGCTCGTCCGGCGTGGTGAAATTCCAGATCGGCGCCGACGGCAAGCCCGTGCTGATGAAAGAAGCCAAGGTCGAGTTCATCGATGACGGCCCGGGCAAGCCGGTCGGCATCAACCGGTTCATCGGCCGCCGCCCGATCTTTGCGTTCGGCAACTCGGATGGCGACCTGCAAATGCTGCAATGGACCGTGGCGGGGTCGGGCGCGCGCTTCGCCGGCATCGTGCACCACACGGATGCGGTTCGTGAATATGCCTACGACCGGCAATCCAGGATCGGCAAGCTCGACAAGGCGCTGGATGCCGCCAGCGCGGGTGGCTGGACCGTGGTCGACATGAAGCAGGACTGGAAGGAGGTCTTTCCGCCCCTGACCGCGGCCGGCGCCGCGACGGAGGCGAAGCCATGAGCGGCTACGACATCTTCGCCTGGATCGTGCTCGTCATCCTAGTCGCGAGCGCGATCGGCGTGTTCTGCATCGCCGGCTGGCTGCCCGGGCACATCGCGAAATCGCGCAATCACCCCTATGCGCAGGCCGTGATGGTCGCCGGCTGGATCACCTTGATCTGCGGCTTTGCGCTGTGGCCGATCGCGTTCATCTGGGCCTATGTCGATGTGCCGGCGCCGCGCCGGGCGGGAGATGCGTGATGGGTGTCGCGATCTTCAACGTCTATCTGGTGCTGCTGTTCCTCTTGGTGCATTTCAAGATCGTGCGCTTCAACCTGTTCTGGAAGGCGTCTCCCTTCATCGTGCTGGTTCTGCTGCTGTTCGGCCTGCTGGTGCCGATGGGCTGGGGCGCGCCGCAGGGCTCGGCGCTGGTCGTGCGCAACGCGGTGTCGATCGTGCCGGACGTCGCGGGCGAGGTGACCGAGGTGCCCGTCGTCGCCAACGTGCCGCTGAAGGCCGGCGACGTTCTGTTCAAGATCGATCCGACGCCCTATGACGCGCAGGTCAAGGCGATCACGGCGCAGCTCAAGCTGTCGAAGACGCGGCTTGCGCAGATGACGACGCTTTACGAACGCGACGCCGGGCGCGGCTTCGACGTCGAGCAGCGGCAGTCCGAGGTCGACCAGCTCAGCGGCCAGCTCGAGGCCGCACAGTGGAACAGCGACAAGACACTGGTGCGGGCGCCGGCCGACGGCTATGTCACCAACCTCGCGCTGCGCAAGGGCGCGCGGGTGTCGAACCTGCCGCTGTCGCCGGTGATGGCGTTCATCGATACCTCGAACACCATCATCGGTGTCGAGATCAACCAGATCGACGCGCGCTACGTTGCGCCCGGGCAGGAGGTCGAGGTGACCTTCAAGTTCGCGCCCGGGCAGATCTACTCAGGGAAGGTCGAAAGCGTGCTGCAGGCGATCGCGACCGGCCAGGTCACGACCTCGGGCACGGCCGTTGCGCCGAAGGCGATCGAGGCGGTGCCCTTCGTCGTGCGGGTCAGGCTCGACGATGCCGCGTTCGCCAACCGCCTGCCGGCCGGCTCGACCGGAACGGCGGCGATCTACACCGACCATCTGAAGCCGACCCATGTCGTGCGCCGCGTGATCCTGCGGCAGCTCGCGATCGTCAATTATGTGAATCCGTTTTGAGTGATGGAGATTGTCATGAAGCCATTGATCGCCGCAGGACTTGCGCTGATGATGTCGACTGCATCGGCGTATGCCCAAACGCCGTCCAGCGATGATCTGAATCGCCGCCTGATCGAACGCCGTGCTGTCGAGGCCGTGATCTGGGGCATTCCCGCGGTCAACACCGATCTGATGCGGCAGGAGATGCTGACTAGGACGCCGGGCAAGGTGGGGCAGGTGATCTATTGGGGGCGTCCGCTTGATTGGCACAACCAGACGCTGACGCCGAATCCGGACGCGCTGTACTTTATGACGTTCTTCGACACGCGGAATGGTCCGATCGTGCTCGATCTCCCGCCTGGCGATGCGAACGGATCATTCAACGGCAATATCGTCACGGTCTGGCAGATGCCGCTCGAGGATGCGGGCCTGCTCGGCGTCGACAAGGGTGCCGGCGGCAAGTTCCTGATTCTGCCGCCGGGTTACAACGGCCCGAAGCCCGACGGCTACATCGCGCTGCAGTCCGACACGTTCGGCGGCTACATGCTTCTGCGCTCCAACCTCAAGAGCCACGGCGATGCCGACGTCCAGGCCGCGATCGCCTACGGCAAGCGCATGAAGGTCTATTCCCTGGCGCAGGCGGCCAGCCCGCCGGCGACGGTGTTCAGCGACGTGAAGGACACCGATTTCGATTCCACCATTCGCTACGATGCGGCTTTCTTCGAGCATCTGAACCGGATCGTACAGGACGAGCCGTGGATCGACCGGGATCGGGTGATGATCGATAGCCTCAAGTCGATCGGCATCGAGAAGGGAAGGCCGTTCGCTCCGTCCGAGGCGATGAAGACGGTGCTTGCGTCGGCGGCGAAGGAGGCGGGTGCCTGGCTGGCGGCGAAATACGACGCCGGCCTGCCGCCGTTTTTCTCCGAGACCAGCCGCTGGACATTCCCGGCGCCGCCGGACGTCGTCAAGGCCTACTCCGACGGGTTCGCCGATCCGAACGCGTACCCGACCGACAGCCGCGCTCTCGCCTACAGCTACGCCTATATCGGCATCAAGCGCCTGGGCGCCGGTCAGTTCTATGCGATCTCGATCCGCGACAAGGCGGGCGATGCCTTCGACGGCAGCAAGACATACCGCCTCAACGTCCCGGCCAATGTTCCGGTCGAACAATACTGGTCGGTGACCGCCTACGATCGCGCGACCCATGCGTTGATCAAGAACGTCGCTCGGGCCAGCCGGTCCTCGCAAATCCCCGACCTGAAGAAGAACCCGGATGGCTCAGTCGACATCTATATCGGGCCGGCGGCTCCGGCCGGGCAGGAGACGAACTGGCTGCCGACCGACCCCGCGCGCAAGTTCGAGCTGATGGCGCGCTTCTACGCGCCAAAGAAGGAGTTTTTCGACAAGGTGTGGAAGCTGCCCGACGTCGAGCGGATCGCCACCACAACAGGCGGTTCAACGAAATGAAGCGCCGGGAATCAGTTATCGGTACAACAGGGAGTTGCGTGATGAAGGTCCGTCTCTTGCTCGCCACCGCCGCCATTGGGCTCGTTTGCGTTATCCCGGCGTCGGCGCAAACCCAAGCGCCTTACGCGTTCGAGCGCGGCTATCCGACGGCGGATACGACCAGGCGCGCACGCGATGACGCCGACTTCCAGCGGGCGATCACCGCCTATCGGTTCTGGTATCCGACCGTGTCGGTCGAAGGCATCTTCAACGGCAACCGTGAGGTCGGCATCAAGGACGGCGAGAAGATGGGAATCGCCGCGACCGGGCCGCGCCAGGTCGGCTTCACGCTGAACTCCGATACCCCGTATGGTTCTGCTACGCTCGACCTGTCCAAGGGGCCCTACGTCATCGAGCTGCCGCCCGGCGCTTATATCGGCCTGGTCAACGACCATAACCAGGGCTGGGTGCAGGACCTCGGCCTGCCTGGTCCCGATGCCGGCAAGGGCGGCAAGCACCTCGTGCTTCCTCCCGACTACAAGGGCAAGGTCCCGGAGGGCTACTACGTCGGCCGCTCGAAAACCTATAAGAACCTTCTCGCTGTGCGGGCGCTGCCAGTCGGCGGCGACGTCGATAAGGCGATGGACGCGTTGCGCGCCTTGAAGGTCCATCCGCTCGGCAGCAACGCCAATCTTGCGATCGTCGATACGAGCAAGGAGAAGCTGGACAGTTCCTCGCTGCGTTGGGAGGACAACGGTCAGTTCTGGCAGGTGCTCAAGCGGATCGTCGACGAGGAGCCGATCGTTCCGTCGTTCCTGCCGATGTATGGGCTGCTGTCCGAACTTGGTATCGAGAAGGGCAAGCCGTTCGCGCCCGACGCGCGCATGACCGACATCCTCGCGCGTGCGGCCAAGGCTGGGCGCGACCAGATGCTGGTGTCGGCCTTCGACAGCGCACGGCCCGATCGTATCAACTGGCCGGATCGCAAATGGGAGTGGGTCGGCCTGACGCCGGGCAGCGCGCAATTCGAGACGCCGGCCGGCATGGATCTCGAGGCGCGCGACCGCTGGTTCGCGCAGGCGATCGTCACCTCACCGGCGATGTTCCGCCGCACGGCGGGCGCTCGTTCGCTCTACTGGATGAGTGTGCGTGACAACAACGGCGCCTTCCTCGATGGCGGCAAGAACTACACGCTGAGCATGCCGCAGCCGGTGCCCGGCAAACTGTTCTGGTCGGTCACCGTCTATGACACGGCGACGCGATCGCAGGTGCAGACCGATCAGGATCGCGGCGCGCTGCGCTCGATGTTCGAACTGAAGGACATCAAGGGCAGCGCACCGGCGCAGCTCTATTTCGGCCCTGACGCGCCCACGGGCCACGAGGCGCACTGGATCAAGACACAGCCCGGCAAGGGTTGGTTTGCCTATATTCGCATCTATGGGCCGGAAGCAGCGGCCTTCGACAAGAGCTGGAAGCCGGGCGACTTCACAGAGGTGAAGACCGTCACCACCGGGAGCACGAAATGATGCTGCGGAACTTCCTCTTTGGTGGTGTCCTTTGCCTCGTGGGCCAAAGTGCATCGCTCGCGCAATCGCCGGTGCCCGTCACGGTGGACAATTTTGCCCGTGCCGAGTCCGACCTCTATCTGGGCAATCTCGCCAAGGGGGTCGGCCTCGGAATGCTCAACCATCGCCGCGAGCCGGCCAGCATCGACAACCAGACCGTCATCCGGCTCAACCGCGATACGCTCTATACATCAGGGGTGTTCGACCTCGACGCCGGGCCGGTGACGATCACGATGCCGGACCCTGGCAAGCGCTATATGGCACTGCAGGTGATCAGCGAGGATCATTATGTGCCCGCGGTCTATTACGGTGCCGGCAAGCGCACGCTGACGCGCGACAACGTCGGCACGCGCTACGCGGTGGTCGGAATTCGGACGCTCGTCAATCCAAACGATCCGAAGGATCTCGAACAGGTCCACGCGCTGCAGGATGCGATCAAGGTTAGCCAGAAAGGCACCGGCAAGCTCGAACTTCCGAACTGGGACCCCGCCAGCCAGAAAGCCATTCGCGAAGCGCTGCTTGCGCTCAATGATTACACCGGAGGCTTTGCGCATGCTTTCGGACCCAAGGGGCACGTCGATCCTGTCAGGCATCTGATCGGCACGGCCGCCGGCTGGGGCGGCAATCCCGACAAGGACGCCACCTATCTGAGCATCACGCCTACGAAGAATGATGGCACGACGGTCTACAAGCTGACCGTCCGCGACGTCCCGGTCGACGGCTTCTGGTCGATCAGCGTCTACAACGCCAAGGGATATTTCGAGAAGAATTCCTACGACGCCTACACGCTGAACAATATCACCGGCGCGAAGGGCCCGGACGGCTCCGTCGCGGTCCAGTTCGGCGGCTGCGACGGCAAGCTCCCGAATTGCCTGCCGACCATGAAGGGCTGGAACTACACGGTCCGGCTCTACCGTCCGCGGGCGGAAATCCTGAACGGCAAATGGAAGTTCCCGGAGGCGCAGGCGGTTAACTGAAGCGCGTGCGAATCCGCTAGGATGGCCTGAATGAAGTGGGGAGATCAGGATGAGGATGGTCAGAAATCACAGGTGCGCCGCATTGGGCATCATCGGCGCGCTCGCGCTGTCGGCAATGCCGCGAACGGCGCTGGCCGACGCGGGTGGAGTGAGCTTCTGGCTGCCCGGCGCGTTCGCGAGCCTGACCGCCGCGCCGGCCATGCCTGGTTGGGCCTATGAGACAATCTACATCCACCTCGACCAAAGCGCCAACGCGGGCAAGAATTTCGTCATCGGCAACCGGGTGCCCGGATCGGTCGTCGCCGGTCTCAATGCGCATGCCGACGTTCTCGTGGAAGGATTCACCTACACCTGGGCTCAGTCGGTGCTTGGAGGCCAGGCCGCCGTAACCTTCCTTACCGCGCCGGGAAATATCGGCGTCGGCGTGGACGCGACGCTGACGGGGCCGCGGGGCAATACGGTCTCGGGCGTCGCAACCGACAACCGCAACACGGTCTCCGATGTCTTCTACCAGGGCACGCTGAAATGGAATCAGGGTGTCAACAACGAGATGTTCTACATCTTCGGCAACATCCCGAGCGGGACCTATGACAGCAGCCGCCTCGCCAATCTCAGCTTCGGATTCACTGCGATCGATGTCGGCGGCGCCTATACCTATCTCAATCCGGAAACCGGCCAGGAGTTCTCGGTGCTGGCGGGCGTCACCTACAACGGAATGAACAAGGATCTGCAGTACCAGAACGGCATCGACTTTCACGTCGACTGGGGACTTTCGAAGTTCGTCGCCAAGAATGTGCATGTCGGTGTCGCCGGCTACTATTTCCAGCAGCTCACCGGAGACAGCGGTGCCGGCGCGACGCTCGGTGATTTCAAGGGACGCGTCGCCGGCATCGGCCCGCAGGTCGGATTCATCTTCCCGGTGGCCGACGGCTATCAGGGCTATCTGAACCTTCGTGGCTACAAGGATTTCGCCGCAGAGAACCGGCCGGAAGGGTGGACGGCGTGGGTGACGTTCCAGCTCTCGCCGGCCGCGCCGGCTACTACACCGACGAAGCCGATCGTGCGCAAATATTAGCGGAGGCGAACGACGAGCTCGATGAGTGATGCGCGCGAGACCGGCCGGGGGCCGGTTCGTATCGGCTTCCGCACCTCGATCATCACGGTGGTCATCGCCGCGGTGCTGGTGGTCGGACTGACGCTGGTCTATCTCAGTTTCAGGCGGGTCTCGTCGATCACGCAGATGGCCGCGAGCACCTTCATCGACAAGGTGGGGCAAATCGGCGCCGATCGCATCGACGCGCAGTTCAAGAATGTGCGCGACAACCTCGAGATCCTGGCAGGAATTCCGGCCATCCAGGAGGCCGACGTCGCCGACAATGTCAGGCTCTACGCCCTGCTGGCCTCGATGCTGCGCAACAATCCGCAGATCTTCAACCTCTATGTCGGGTACGAAGACGGCTCCTTCCTTGAGATGGACGTCATCGATCGCGCCAAGCCGCAATTCCGCACGGCGCTGAATGTCGCCGCCGACGCCGTCTACCGCGTCGTCGTCATTGCCCGCTCCGGGGCGGCCGCCGCGGCACCGGTGACGCTGTTCCTGTCGGAAAACCTGACCAAGGTCGCCGAGGTGGCGGGGCCGCACAGCTACGACCCGCGGCGGCGTCCCTGGTATGTCGATGCCTTAAAGGATCGCAAGACGCTGCTCACCGGGCCTTATGTGTTCTACGCGACCGGGGAGCCCGGCTACACGCTGCGCACGCCGCTGAGGGAGGGCCGCCGCGGGGTGGTGGCCGCTGACCTGCTGCTCAATCGCCTCGAGGAGATGCTGAGCCGGCAAAAGCTCGGAAAATCGGGGCTGGCCTTCCTGTTCAACGACGCCGACCGCATCGTCGGCCATCCCGAGATGCGCGAGCTGATGACGGAACGCAGCGACGCACTGCCCCGGATCGACGTCCTCAAGCTTCCCGGCCTGTCCGCGGCGATCCAGGCCTGGCGCACCGACGGGCTCGCCCAGCAGTTCTTCACCGACGCCGACGGACGGACCCTCGTCGCGGCCTTTCACCGCATCGAGACGGCCGGTGCGGCCAACATCCACCTCGCGGTGGTCGCCCCGCTCGACGAGTTTTTCGCCAAGATCATCTCGGAGCGGCGCGCGCTGTTCGCCGTCGCGCTCGGCTTTGTGATCGCGATGCTCCCTTTCGCGTTCTGGCTCGGCTCGCTGCTCGCCCGATCGCTGCGCGAGCTGGCGCGGCAGACCGACGAGATCCAGCGCTTTCAGCTCGCCGACCGGCCGCGGATGCAATCGGCCATCGACGAGATCGATGAACTGGGCCGCTCGGTGTTTACGATGCGCACCGTCGTACGCAACTTCTCAAGCTTCATTCCGCAGCCGATCGTCCGTCAGCTGATGCAGTCCGGAGCCTCGCTGCAGCTCGGCGGCATCAGGCGCGAGGTCACGGTTCTCTTCACCGACGTCGCCGACTTCACCGCGAAGACCGAGAAGGCGGACCCCTCGCAAGTCATGATCTTCACCTCGCGTTATTTCGCCGCGATGTCGGAGGCGATCATGAAACACCATGGCACCATCGACAAGTTCATCGGCGACGCCGTGATGGCACTGTGGAACGCGCCGGACGAGGATCCCGATCACGTCGTTCATGCCTGCGAGGCCGTGCTGGACTGCGTTCACCGCAATGCCGAGCTCAACCGGGCTTTCCGCAGCGAAGGCTGGCCGGCCTATGGCACGCGGTTCGGCCTGCATCTCGGCGATGCCGTGGTCGGCAATGTCGGCTCCGCCGCCCGCATGAGCTACACCGCGCTCGGCGCCACCATCAATCTGGCCTCGCGTCTCGAAGGCCTCAACAAGAACTACGGCACGCAGGTCCTGGTGAGTGCAGCCGTGAAGGCGCGTGCCGAACACAGATTCGCGTTCCGCAGCGTCGACCAGATCCGGCCGAAGGGCTTTGCCGACGCGATCACGGTCTACGAGCTGTGCGGCGAACGCGGCGATTCGGAGCTGACGTTCTGCGCGCGCTGGGAAGCCGTCTACAGTTCGATCCGGTACGCGGAGCCCGCCGCGGCGGCGCTGCGCATTGCCGATTTCCTGGTCGAGTACCCCTGGGATTGTGTCGCGCAGTACCATGCCGAACGGCTGCGCAACGCGGTTCAGCAACCGTTGCTTGATCTACCGGTGCCCTGAGATGCAGGGAGAGGAAATTAGATCCGACCCTCGATCTTCCAGGGCCGCTTCGGTCGTTGATCGAGATTGCGTGATCGCCGATGCGATCGTTTCGGCCGCCCCCGCAACAGGGGCGCGTAACGCCGGTGGCTAGGCGGCCATCAGTTGCTGAAGCGCAACAGCCTGCTCACGGGTCTGGAATGCGATGGCGGTGTGGGTAAAGCCCGACGAGGCCTGGGTCTGCGCGATATGATTGAGGACCTCGTTGCCCTTGACCACGTGAAGATCCATTCCCTGGCCGGCCGGGAAAATCCCCAGAACGACGTCGTAGGCCTCGATGATGGCCTTCAAGGCGCCACCCTTGTCTTCCGACGCGTCGATAAAGATACGAACATCCGCGGCGATACTACGAAGTTCGTCAAAGTCGATCACTGGAAGTCTCCCATACGCAACTCACTGATCGATCCTAGCTACAACTTGCTTACTGAAACATAAATTACGCGGGTTCCTCACCGGACAAGTGTTGCTAGGCGCCGGTCGGCGGCCTCCGCTTCGCAATGCGTTTGACCGGCGCATGGGCCGGCACGGCGTTCGAGGTCTGGTCGGCCATGTGGGGAATGCGGTGCTCGATATGCGCCACGACCCGGAAGAAGCTCTCCAGCGCCTTGGCGTCGAGGCCGGCCGTGAGGTTGCTGTGCCGGCGCAGGATTTCATCCAGACTGCGATCGAGCAGCGCCACGCCTTGCGCTGTCAGCCGAATCTCGGTCCGGTTCCGGGCGTTGCCTCGCACCGGCGTCAGCTCGATCAGGCCCTTTTTCTTCAGCGAGGCCGTCTCGCGGCTGACGACGGCCTTGTCCAGTTGCGCATTGGTCCAGATGTCGTAGGCGCTTGCCGGTTCATGCTCCCTGAGAAAGGACAGCACCCGCCATTCCGCGAGCGATACGCCGTAGGCTTGCGGGAAGAAGGCATTGGCATTGGCGCGCAACTTCGCGACCAGGCTGGACAGCACCGTGGGCACGTAACGTTCGAAATCGATCACCAGCTCCGAGCCCGTGTTCCCTTGCGCGGCGCGGCGCGGGTCAGGGGCTCTGTTGCGGTTTGCGCCAGTCCGGCTCTTCATTCTTTCACGAGTTGAGTGCGCGCGATCAGGACCAACGCCGCCGCGACCAGGAGAACGCCTGTTACCACGAGGAATCCGGTGGTGAAACTGCCCGAGGCGTCCTTGGCGCGTCCGATCACGATCGGGATGGTGGCGCCTCCGATGCTGCCGATGGTGCTGACCAGGCCGATCGCGCCCGGCGCGCTCTGCCGCGACATGTAGGACTGGGGAATAGTCCAGAACACGGCCTGCGTACCATAGACACCGACATTGGCAACCATGAATCCGATGATGATCCAAACCGGCGATGTTGAAAAGGCCGCCATCGCGAAGCCGGCCGCTGCGATCACGAAGGTCATGGCCGCATAATAGAAGCGCTCACCGACATGGTCGGAGTGCCGCGACAACGCGATCATGCCGATCAGGCCGGCGACGGGCGGGATCGCGGTCACGAAACCGACCTGTGAATTCGGCAGCCCGAACGACTTGATGATTTGCGGCAGCCAGGGAAACAGCGAAGCCAGGCCGCAGAACAGGCCGAAATTGCACAGGCCGAACAGCAGCACCATCGGCTTGGTGATGGTCCTGAGCACGCCTTCGGCATGCACCACCCCGGTCGCCTTGGCGTCGCGCTCCAGCGCGCTGGTCAGCCAGTTGCGCTGCGCCGTCGACAGCCAGCTCGCCTGCTGCGGGCGGTCGGTCAGATAGAAGATGCCGACGATCCCGAGAATGACGGGCGGCAGGCCTTCGAGGATGAACAGCCATTTCCAACCCGAGATGCCGAACACCCCGTTCAGCTCGAGGATCGCGCCGGAGATCAGCGAGGCGAAGATATAGGAGATCGGCACCGCATAGTTGAACATCGCGTTGTAGCGGGCGCGGTAGCTGAATGGAAACCAGAGGCTCAGCAGCAGCATCACCCCGGGAAACAGGCCGGACTCGGCAAATCCGAGGAAGCCGCGGAATGCATAGAGGCTGAGCGGACCCTGCGTGAATGCCATCAGCATCGTGGCGATGCCCCACAGGATCGCGATCCGCGTCAGCGTGACGCGCGCGCCGTATTTGCTGAGGATGAGATTGCTCGGGATCTCGAAGATGGAATAGGTGAAGTACATGATGCCGACCGCGATGCCGAACTTCTCGGCATTGAGCCCGAGCTCCTTGTTCATCTGCAGCGCGGCAAAGGAGATGTTTCCGCGGTCGAGAATGGCGAGGAAATACATCGCCATCACGAACCACATCAGGCGCAGCGCGACCTTGCGGATTGTGGTGCGTTCGATCTGCGGATCGGCGGTCGTTATCGCCGCCTTGTCCATCACGACTTCGGTCATCCCTGTTTCCCCCGATTCTTGATTTTTGATGGTTGTCTTATGCGGGCAGGCAGACTTCGAGCCTGTCGCCCGCCACGCGGACCGGATAGGTCCGGATGTCGATCTCGACCGGGCTGGTCAGCGCCTCGCCGGTCCTGATGTCGAAGCGGCCCATATGCAGCGGGCATTCGATCTCGCAGCCGTCCAGAATGCCGTCGGACAGCAGCGCCTCCGCATGCGTGCAGATGTTGCTCGTGGCGTAGTACTCATTGCCGACGCGATAGAGCGCGATGTGGTGGCGGCCGATTTCGATGCCGTACGGCTCGCCTTCGTTCAGCGCGCTGAGTGCGGCCGCTTCGTGCCAGGTTCCCTGATCGTCCGTCATGTGCCCTCTCAAATGCTGTAGAAATCGAGCACGGTCGGGACGCGGTCGTTGACCAGCGTGATGACCTTGCGCGCGATCTTCCAGGTCTCGCCGTCACGCCGCAGCGTGTGCTCGTAGCGCCCGTGCCGCAGATGTTCCTTGGCCATGCGCGGGTCGTAGACGTGGACCGAGAACACCGAATGGCAGGTGATCTGATCGGCGCCGGTTTCCCACGCTTCCAGGTTCGAGATCTGGTGCACGGTGCGCGGCAGCGGCAGCGCGGTGATCGATTTGCGCGACTCGATGCGCGCGATCCGCTCTTCCAGTCCGCGCCGCGCATCGTGGTAGAGCAACGAGACCTGCGTGTCGGGATCATTGGTGGTGGTGTACTCGTCGAGCCAGGCCGGCACCCAATAGACGGCATCCTCGCTGTACATCGCGACCCAGTCGGCCCATTCGCCGGTGTCGAGCAGGCGGGCCTCGCGAAAGATGACCGCGGCTGCGACCGCGCGGGCATCGGTTTGCTTGATTGCGTCGGCCGCCATCACGCCGTCTCCCCGGCAGCGTGCTGCAGCAGCCTGCGCCACTCGCGATACCCGGGATGGAAATTCGTCTCGCCGCCGAAGCTGGTGGGGCCGAACGACCATTCGGAAGGGGTGATGCCGAGCTCGCGCGTGTGCGCGCTCTCGCCGTGGCCGACCTCCGCGATGCCGCGCAGATAACCTTGCGTGGGCGCGGCGGTCGTCGCGTCATAGCCGGTCTGGCAGAACTCATACATGACGTTGTCGTCCGAGCTTGCCAGCCCGGAGGCATTGAAGAAGTCTTCGTAGTTGCGAATACGAAGCGTGCGCGCCGCGGCACTTTCGCCGACCGGAGCAAGGCAATGCGACACCATCTCGGTCTTGTCGGGTGCCAGCGGCCGCCAGGTTCGCACCTGCGCCGACAGGATGTCGATGACCTGCAGGTTCGGAAAAATCGTGAGGTTGCGCTGGCGCAGCATCCATTTGGCGCGGGTGCTGCCGACGCGCTGCCGCACGGCGTCGAGACCCGCCGGATCCATGCCGAGCGGCCGGCCATAGAGCTGCGTGCGCTTGATCGACCAGTTGACGGCGTGACCGTAATCGAAGCTGAAGCTGCCTTGCCCTTCCTGCTCGCCTTCCGGCTCCGCGGTGAATCCGGCATCCGGTCCGGCGCTTGCATTGCGCTTCTTCAGGATATCGACGTAGGAGCTGTGTGTGGTCGCGAAGTGATAGTAGTCGAGCCCGTTCTCGAACTGCAGCTTCCAGTTTCCATCGAACGTGTAGGTGCTGGCGCCCGGCACGAATTCGACCTCACCGCTGTCGCTCTGATCGATGATGAGGTCGAGGAACGCGCGGGTGTCGCCGAGAAATTCTTCCAGCGGCGGAACGTCGGCCGAGAGGCTCGCGAACAGGAATCCGCGATACGAGCCCAGCCGCGCGACCGGAAGAAGGTCGTGATTGCTGTTCGAGAACGACGGCGGATACTGCCCGCTCGCTTCCTCCGTCACGGAGATGTTGCGCCCGCCCGAGTCGTAGGCCCAGCCGTGATAACGGCAGACATGGAATTTCTGCCGGCCCTGCTTGAACGGGCAGACGATCGTTCCGCGATGCCGGCAGGTGTTGAGGAAGGCGCCGACTTTGCCCTCAGCGCTCCGCATCACCAGAATTGGATGCCGGCCGATATGGGTGGTGACGAAATCGTTGGGCCGAGCGACCTGGGATTCCAGGCCGATGAAATTCCACGTGGCCTCGAAGACATATCGCAGCTCGACGTCGAACACGTCCGGATCGGTGAAGATCCGGCGATCGACTTCAAAGATGCGTTCGCCGGGGCGGTCGTCGATGAGCCGGGAAATCTCGCTCAGCCTTGCCGCGTGGGTCTGCGAAGCAGCGTTCATAACGTCCTCCCTTCGACTAACCGCCGGCCGCGAAAAGTCGCTCGCAGAGCCGCTCACGGCTCGCGTCTTTTCACGGCGGGAACAGCCGGCTTGATCGCCAATCTTGGAATGACTCTATAGTTGTCATGACAACCATGGTCAAGACGGATTGGTCGATCGGAAGCTGCAGCCGGACGCAACGGATACGGCCCGTGCGTCGGGCTACAGCGAGGAATGAGCAGACCGCTTGCGTGGAGCGGCGGGTTTAGCTCTTGCGCGCCGGCGCTGTCAGAATAATTCCCGCGTCGATCAAAGCGCGGCAGATCTTCTTCAGCGCGGCAATCGCTTCACGCGTGGCCCGGCTCACGGGCCGTCCGCGCGGCAGCGCCAGCACGCGCTCGGCGCGCATCCACGGCAACAGCGCCGCCGACAGCACCCCGGCAGCCACCTCCTGGTGAATGCCGGAGAATGGTAGCAGCGCGTAGCCGAGGCCAGATGCCACCATGCGTTTCATCGGTGTGCTGTTATCGACCCGCACCGCGCAGAGCATGGTCGACGGGAATGGGTTGCGGCTGAGCGGGGCCACCGCGGACGGCAAGGCGTCGAACTCCTTGCGGGTCAGCCGGCCGCGCTTCAGCAACGGGTCGCGCGACGGCCCGATCAGGAACACCTGCTCGACGACCAGCGTTTCATAGTCGAGATGGTCGTTGGGGGATGGCGTCGTCACGATCGCCAGATCGAGCTCACCGCGCAGCAGGCGCTCGGATGCGCTTTCCGTCAGGCCCTCACTCAACTCGAGCCGCACGCGTGGAAATTGCTTGACGAAGGCCTGGGCCAGCGGCGGGTAGAGGATATCGCCGAGGCTCGGTGGCGCGCCGATCCGCACCGTACCGCTCGGCTCCCGATTTTCCGTGCGCACCTCGGCCTTGATGTCGTCGATCGTGCCGAGCAGCCAGCGCCCGCGCGCGAGCAGCACCTTGCCGGATTCCGTGACCGAGACACCGCGCGCGCCGCGTTCGAGCAGGGCGCCGCCCAATTCCTCCTCGAGTTCCTTGACGTGGCGGCTGAGTGCCGACTGGGCGACGTTCAGCGTGCTCGCTGCGGCGGCAAAGCCGCCACGCTCGGCGACGGCGACGAAATAGCGGATCTGCCGCAGGTCCATGACGGGCGCTCCATCTCAAATCGAGATGGATACCATATCAAACATATTCTTGTGAGATACCAAAAAAGGCGCAGTCTCCTCGCAACGATCAAACGGAGGAGAGACGAGGATGGGCATCGCCACCGATGAGGCACGCCAGACGTCCGTATTCATTGCCGGCGGCGGGCCGGTCGGCCTTGCGATGTCGCTGCTGCTCGATCGCTTCGGCATCGACTGCGTGGTGGTCGAGAAGAGCCCGACGACGACGGATCATCCCAAGTCGCGCGGCTGCTGGGTCCGCACCATGGAGATCTTCCGGCAGTGGGGGATCGAGCAGGCGATCCGCGACCGCGGTCTGCAGGACAATTCCGACATGTTCGTGTTCCTCGACAGCATCGCGGGCCACGAGTTCGGCCGCACCCGTCCCGAACCGAATGTCGGTCATACCCCCGCCTGGAAGAGCCTGGTCGCCCAGGACGCCGTCGAGGAGGAAATCCTGCGGGTGGTCGAGAAGTCCAAACACGCCACGGTGCTGTTCAACACGTCCTGCGAATCGTTCGAGGAGACCAACAGCGGCGTCAACGTCACGACACGGTGCGAAAAGACCGGCGAGGTGACCCATTGGACGGCGACTTACCTGATCGCCGCCGATGGTGCAGGCAGCCAGACGCGGCGCAGCGCCGGGATCGAGATGGTCGGGCCCTCGACGCTTGCGGTGATGTCGAACGAGTATTGGCGTGCCGATCTGTCGCGGCTGCCGATCGCGCGCGAGGCCGCAGGCTTCATCATCGTCCCGGACAAGCCCGACCTGCCGCGCGCCGGCATCCTGAACACCAATGGCCGGGATCGCTGGCTGACGGTGACGCAAATCGGCCTGACCAAGGACGATCGCGAGCGGCCGTGGACCGACCAGGAGTTCATCGAGATCGCGCGCGGCCATGTCGGCGTTCCCGATCTCGATGTCACGCTTTTGAACCGCTCGATCTGGCGCGTCAGCATGCAGGTGGCCGAGACCTTTCGAAAGGGCCGGGTGTTTCTGGTCGGAGACTGCGCACACCGCTTTCCGCCGACCGGCGGCTTCGGCCTGAACTCCGGCGTTCAGGACGCGCATAACCTCGCGTGGAAGCTGGCCTTCGTGCTGAAGGGCTTTGCGGACGAAAAGCTGCTCGACAGCTATTCCAGCGAGCGACGTCCGATCGCGCAATCCAATGCCAATTTCAGCTACGGCAATCGGCTGAGATTCGGGCTGACCGACGACGCCGTGCGATCGCGCGATCCGGACCGGATCAGGTTCTGGATCAACGACATGGACAATCACCTGCACAGCATCGGGCAGAACCTCGGTCACAATTACGAGGAGGGCGCGGTGATCCCCGATGGCACCGTCGCGAAAGCGTTGAACTCCCGCTACTACACGCCGACGGATCGTCCCGGCGCGCGATTTCCGCACATGTGGCTCGAGCCTTCGCGCAAGAAATCGACGCTCGACTGGTTCGACAAGCAGTTCACCGTCGTCACGGGGCCACTCGGCAGCGAGTGGCTGGAGGCGGGGAAGCAGGTGTCGGAGAAGACCGCCTTGCCGCTGTCGCTGAAACAGTTGCCGTCAACCGATCCGGCGGACGGATTCCAGCTCGGCATGCGTGGCGCCGTGCTGGTGCGCCCCGATGGCCATGTGGCCTGGCGGATGCCGTGGCTGCCGTCGGATCCGGCGAAGGAATTGGCCGGCGCGCTTTCAACGCTGCTGCATTAGCGGGGACACCGATGCAATCGTTCGAATCCAACGGCATCGTCACGGCGTTTGAGAAAACCGGGCGCGGCGAGCCGATCGTGCTGCTGCATGGCGGCGAGGCTGATCATGCGATGTTCGACGGCCTTGCGCCTGTCCTTGCGGCGAACTTCACGGTGATCGCCTATGACCAGCGCGACTCCGGTGCCACCCGAAACCCTCCGTCGTCCTATTCGCTGGCCGATTTGGCCGACGACGCCGCGGCCTTGATCGGAGGGCTCGGTTACGATCTTGCCCATGTCTTCGGAACCTCGCTGGGTGGGCAGATCGCGCAGGTGCTGGCGGCCCGTCATCCCGATCGCATCGACCGCCTGATCCTGAGCAGCACCTGGAAGGTCAACAGAAGCCCGCTCGACGTCAATGCGGATGTCTTCCGCAAGCTCGCTTCTTACCGTGCGGACACCATCGCCAACGCATCGAAGATTGCCGAGTTCTTCTTCCCGCCGGCTTATCTGCGGGCGCGACCCGAACTGATCGAGATCTTCCGCGGCTCCAGCCGCGACGAGGGCCAGAAGGCGCGCCGCGGCGCCTTGCTTGCGCAGCCTGTCGCCGCCGATCTGACCGGCTTTGATCGCCCGACGCTCTTGCTGGCGGGCGGTGATGACCGGCTGATCCCGAATGCGGAAACATTTGCGCTCGCCTGCGATCTTGCCCGCGTCGAGACCAGGACCATCGCAGGCGTCGGCCATGTCGCGTCGATCCAGGCCCCCGAGCGGGTGGCGGAGGCGATGACGGCATTTCTGAATTCAAACAAGAAGGCGGCTTGACAACAACAGGGGGAGACCATGGCGGAGCAAACGAGCGCAGTGCCGTTCGACGAAGCGCCGGTAACGACGCGCTATTGGCTATCGATCATCATCTTCGCCGTCACCGGCGTGGTCGATTTCTTCGATTTCTTTGTGGTCGGATTTCTGGTCTCGGTGCTGGCGCCGAAATGGCACCTGACGTTCGGGCAGACCTCGATCATGCTGATGAGCGCCGGCATCGGGGCGATGCTGGGGGCGTTCGTCGCGGGCGTCCTCGCGGATCGTTTCGGGCGCAAGCCGCTGGCGATATCCGGCGTTCTGCTCTGCGGCCTGACCTCGGGTGCGATCGCGTTCATTCCGGAAGACGGCTGGGTTGCGTTTGCGATCCTGCGCTTCTTCGTCGGCTTCGGCCTTGCCGCCGGCGCGGCGGCGGCGGTTCCTGCCATCGTCGAATTCGCACCGACCCGCCATCGCACGCTGGTCACGAGTCTCGTGGTCGTCCCGGTCGCCTTTGGCGTGCTGTCGGCATCGGTGACGGCGAGCTTCCTGCTGCCGCTGGTCGGCTGGCGCGGATTGGCGGCGGTCGGCTTCCTGCCGATCCTCCTCGGAATTCTGACCATGATCATCATGCCGGAATCGCCGCGCTGGCTCATCAGCAAGGGCCGCGTGCGCGAGGCGCAGGCGAGCATCCGGAAACTCTACCGGGTCGGTGGCGAGTCCTTCGTGCTGCCTGCGCTGCCGCCGGCGAGCCCGGCGACATTTGCCGATCTCTTTGCCGAGCAGCGGCGCTTCTGGCTGACGGTCCTGATCTGGTTCGGCGCCAGCACGGCGAATTACGGCGTGTTCCTGTGGGGGCCGACGATCGTGGCGCTTCTGCTCGGCGTCGCGCCCCAGGATGCGGCAAAGATGTTCATCTATGTCAGCCTCGCCGGCGTGCTCGGCCGGACCGGCTTCGCCTTCCTCGCCCATCGGATCGGCCGCAAGCCCTGTGGTCAGTTGATGGGCTACGGCACCGCGGCGTCGCTGGCGCTCGCCGCCTATTTTCACAACGACTTTGCCGGCTCGGTACCGTTGTTCCTGGTCTTCCTGATCGTCGGCGCCGTGTTCTTCGATGGCGGATTTTCGAACATCGGACCCTATCCGGCGGAAATCTTCCCGGTTCAGCTCTCGGGACGCGCAGTCGGCCTTGCCCAGCTCTCGAATGGGATCGGCAAGATCGTAGGTCCCCTGTGTCTCGCATTGATCGCCGGCGCGGATAATCTCGTGCATCCAAGTGCGACCGCCGCGGCGGTGACGCCGGCGTTCTGCTTTCTTGCCGGCGCGGGCCTCCTGATCGGCCTTGCCTTTACGTTCCTCGGCGTCGAGCCGCACGGGCGCCCGGTGGTTCTGTTTGGCGAAAACGCGGGCGCGAGCGCCGCACCGAAATCGCTGGCCGCAAAACCGGCCGCGGGACAGTGAAAGACGAAAGGTCATACCATGGACAACGCTTTCGACACGATCGCAACGGCGGCGCCGTTCGATACTGCAAAGCTCGATCGGCTGATGGATGAAGCGGGGCTCGACGTCCTGATCGTCACCTCGCGTCACAATGTGCAGTATCTGCTCGGTGGATATCGCTTCTTCTTCTTCGACGTCATGGAGGCAATCGGCACCAGCCGCTATCTGCCGGTGTTCGTCTATCAGAAAGGACACCCGGAAAATTCCGCCTACATCGGCAACCGCATGGAAAAGTTCGAGCACGCGCTCGGACGGATATGGACGCCGATTGTCAAGGCGGAGGCGTGGGGAACGATCGATGCGATCGGCCTCGTCATCGATCATGTGAGGAAGCTCGCTGGCTCCGCCAGGCGCATCGGCATCGAGGCAGGCTTCCTGCCGGCCGATGCCAGGGATCATCTGCATGCCGGCCTTGGCGACGTCGAGTTCCGCGAGGTCCATTTCACGCTGGAACGTCTGCGTGCCGTAAAGTCTCCCGCCGAACTGGACCTCATCAGAGAGGCTTCCGAACGGGTCGTCGACGCGATGATGGCCACGTTCAGTGGCTGCGCACCGGGCATGACCAAGCACGACGTCGTCGCCCATCTGCGCCGCGAGGAGCAGGAGCGCGATCTGGTCTTCGAATATTGCCTGATTGCCGCGGGCAAGAGCCATAACCGCGCGCCTTCCAGCCAGCGTCTCGTGCAAGGCGACGTGATCTCGATCGATTCCGGCGGAAACTACCGGGGCTATATCGGCGACCTCAGCCGCATGGGCATCCTGGGTGAACCCGACAGCGAGCTGCGCGAGTTGCTGCAGGAAATCGAGGACGTCCAGCAGTTGGCCCGGCGCGCGATCCGGCCGGGCGCCATGGGTGGCGACATCATCGCGGCGGGCGAGGCGGCCGTCAAAGCCTCGCCGCATCGCGCCGTGCTCGACTTCACCGCACACGGCATCGGGCTCGTCAGCCACGAAGCGCCGCGCCTGACTGCGACAGGTCCGGTGCCTTATTCGCCGTCTGACGCTGATCGGCCGCTCGAACGCGGGATGGTGATCTCGATCGAGACCGCGCTGCTGCATCCAACGCGCGGCTACATCAAGCTCGAGGACACGCTGATCGTCTCCGAATCGGGCTGGGAAGCGCCCGGTGACCATGGCAGGGGGTGGAATTCGGCCCGTCCCATGGCCTGAAGCGGTCAGTGCAGGGCGGTATTTTGGCTAAGCCACGGATTCAGCCGCAGCGCTGGAGGCGTTTGGCAATATTCGGAATACTAGAAATGTACCCCTGAGTTGCCCGACGTGTCAAGTGGCTCGGTCGAGTCTGGCCGCCGCCGGCTACTGTGCATGGGGTTGTTTTCGATATTTTGGCAGCGGCGGTCTTTGCTTCACGCCAGCCTCCCCTCATGCGATGCTTCGAACTGGATGCAGCGGCGGCTCCGTGCCGTCCGCTCGCCGGGTCGGCGCCGACGATGGTAAGGTGCAACCGATATCGATTGCCTCCCCATCGACAGAAGCGACCCGATGACCGCTAACGCGCTCCACGACTACGCCCAAAGCATCCTGACCGCACGGGTCTACGACGTGGCGGTCGAGACGCCGCTCGACCCGATGCCGCGGCTCTCCGAACGATTGTCGCGCACGGTGTTGCTGAAGCGGGAAGACTTCCAGCCGATCTTCTCGTTCAAGCTTCGCGGTGCCTACAACAAGATCGTCAGGCTGCCGGACGCGCAGCGCAGGCTGGGCGTGATCTGCGCGTCGGCGGGCAATCATGCGCAGGGCGTGGCGCTGTCGGCGCGCAAGCTCGGCATTCCGGCGACGATCGTGATGCCGAGGACGACGCCCGCCATCAAGGTCGAGGCCGTCCGGCGCTTGGGCGGTGACGTTGTCCTGCATGGCGATACGTTCGACGACGCGCAAACCAAGGCCAGGGAGATCGAGGCTGCGCGTGGCTTGACCTTTGTGCATCCGTTCGACGATCCCGATGTGATCGCCGGCCAGGGAACGGTCGGGATGGAGATCCTGCGCCAGCATCCCGATCCGATCGAGGCGATCTTCGTGCCGATCGGCGGAGGCGGACTGGCGGCCGGCGTGGCCGCCTTCGTGAAATTCCTCAACCCGTCGATCAAGGTCGTCGGCGTCGAGCCGGCGGACGCCGCGTCGATGGCGGCCGCGCTCGCCAAGGGCAACGTCGTCGCGCTGGATCAGGTCGGACTGTTCGCCGACGGCGTCGCCGTTCGCAAGGTTGGAACCGAGACCTTCCGGCTCTGCCGCGACCTGCTCGACGAGGTCGTCACGGTGGACACCGATGCCATGTGCGCCGCCATCAAGGACATCTTCGACGACGTGCGATCGGTTGCCGAACCGTCCGGCGCATTGGCGCTGGCCGGCCTCAAGGCCTACGCCGAGCGCGGCGCGCTCAGTGACGGGAGTCTGATTGCCGTCAACAGCGGGGCCAATCTGAATTTCGACCGGCTGCGTACCATTGCCGACCGCGCCGAGGTCGGCGAACATCGCGAGGCGCTGCTTGCCGTGACCGTGCCGGAGAAGCCGGGCAGCTATCGGCACTTCATCCGCATCCTCGGCTCGCGCGCGATCACGGAATTCAACTACCGCTTTGCCGAGACCACCGCGCCGGCGCAACTGTTCGTCGGCATCGCGCTGAGCCGCGGCGAGGCCGAGAAGCGGGAGGTCATGGAGCTGCTTCGGCGCGAAGGCTATCCGATCCTCGATTTGAGCGAGAACGAGATGGCCAAGGACCATGTGCGCTACATGGTGGGCGGTCGCGCTCCGCTGCTCAAGGACGAGGTCATCTACCGCTTCGAGTTTCCGGAGCGTCCGGGCGCGCTGCTGAAATTCCTCGAGAGCCTGGCGCCCGACTGGAATATTTCGCTGTTCCACTATCGCAATCACGGCGCCGACTATGGACGCATCCTGGCGGGGATCGAGGTCAAGCCTCACGAGCGCGCCCGGTTCGTTCAGGCGCTGGATGCGCTCGGCTATCCCTATTGGAACGAGAGCGAAAATCCGGCCTATCGCCTGTTTCTTTCCGCCGAGAAGGGATGAAGCGACGAACGTCTCTGTCGATCAGCGATCGGCCGTCAGTTGCTGGCGATAGCGCTCGGCGTCCCAATTCAGCAGCGCATGCTCGTTCTCTGCGGTCAGATAGTTGACCCGTGCGGTCAGGGGCAGGCGGCAGGTGACCAATGCGAGACAGCTCAGCATGGCTTCCGCGCCGTCGCTCGCATCCTCGCGGATAAGGCTGCCGAGGTCGGGAACGAGGAGCGCCACCGGCGGCGGCAGTCCGTTCGCGGTGGTCTGCGCGATCATGGCGCTCAGCTTCTCGCGATGTTCCAGGACCGGCAGGCCCGGGCCGAGGAAGACGACGTGATCAGGATACAACGAGCCGCTGGTCGCGATCGCGCGGCTGTAACGGTCGGTGGCAATGTCGTGGCCGCGAGGATCCCGCGGCAGACGATAGTTGGTGCCCACGCAGATCGTGCGGAGGGCGTCATGATCTGCCGCCGGCGCGCTACGCTGCTCGAGGGCGAGACGTTGCTCGACCTCGGCGACCAAAGCCTCGGCGGCGTCGCAGCTAGCCGCACCGACCACCAGGCCGTGATTGCCGAGGATCAGGACGTCCACCGTATCATCGGCGATCGCCGCGCTAACCGCGCGCGCGAGCGGCAGCCCCGGGTGGCGATAGTCGAGGTAACGCCAGGCCAGTCCGTCCAGGCGCCGGGCAAATTCGTCGCGGGCGTCGGTGCGCACCGCCCATGCGATGGTGTTGACGGAATGGACGTGCAGCACGATCCGGTGCGGCATCAGGGCATGCAGCGAGGTCTCGATCGAGGCGCGCAGCGTCGTCCCGGCGTTCGGCGCCAGCGGCACGCGTTCGTCGCCATGCAGCAGCGCCGCGCGCGCGGCCGACAAGGCGACCGGCACGAAAATCTCCTTGTCCTCGGCATCGGCGAGCCAGGTACCCGACGCCTTCACCCACAGCACGTCGCCATCCTTGACCGACGAATTGCCGCCGGCGCCTTGCACCAGCAGGATATTCCTGCCGACGCGTGCCGACATTCGGCGCAGTTCATCCAGCATTTGAGGCGGTCGCATCGGGGCTGTTCTCACCAGGTCAGATGGTCCATCGTCCAGTGCGGCATCCGCGCCGCTGTGCCGGCCACGGTCTGGATCGCCCGCGGCAGATCGCTCGCCTGCGCAAGCGTCGCGCGGTGGGCGCCGGAGCCGATCAGCAGGGTCAGCATGCCGGCGGTGCGTCCGCCGGCGATATCGTGATCGAGGGAGTCGCCGATGACGAGGATCCGGTCCGGCGGCGGCCGTCCCAATTGGTCGAGCGCGGCGGCAAACATCGGCGGATGCGGCTTGCCGACGAACAGCGCGGTGCCGCCGAGCGAATGGTAGAATGCGGCGAGCGCGCCCGGCGCGGGGATCAGGCCCGCGACCCCGAACATCACCAGATCGGGATTGGCGCACAGCATCGGCAGTTGGCGTGCGGCAGCGGTTGCCAGCGGCTCACGCCATCGCTCGGGCTCGGCCGCATCATCGTCGAGACCGCCGAGCAGGATGAAATCGGCCTCGCGCATGTTCGAGACCACCACAAGGTCGGTGTCGTCGACGATCGAGCGGTCACCGTCGCGCGAGATCAGGAAGCAGGCGCGTCCGAGCTCGGCAAAGGGCGCCTGCTCGCGCGCATGCAGGCCGCGCCAGGTGACCTCGCCCGAGGACAACACGCCGTCATAGGCGTCGGGCGGCAGACCGAGCGTCGCGAGCCGCCGCTGGTTGCTGCCGGCGCGCTTGCCGGAGTTGGACAGGACCAGGATCCGCTTGCCGGCTTCGCGCAGCCGCGCCACGCACTCCAGCGCCGCGGGGAACACCGCCAGCCCCTCATGCAGCGTGCCCCACTGGTCGAGCAGCACATGATCGAAGCGGTCGACGATGGCGTGAAGGCCGGCGATCGCGGTCGCATCGGCCTTCATGGCAGGCCTCCGTTCAGCGCGAGCAGCGCGGCGCCGTAGCTTGCTTCGGTCTGCTCGGCGACCGAGACGGGAACGCCGAGAACGCGGTGCCGGATGCTGGTCCAGGCGTCGTTCTTCGCGCCGCCGCCGATGGCGATGACGCGGCGCAGGCGCGGCGCACCGAGCCGCGCCAGCTGGCGGTAGGCGAGGGCTTCCACCGAGGCGATGCCCTCGAGCAGACCCTGGAAGAAGCGGCAATCTTCCGCAGGACGCGGCGTGACCCGCGCGGCCAACGCTGGATCGGCGATCGGAAAGCGTTCGCCGGGTTTTGGCAGCGGATAGTAGTCGAGCCCGGTCGGCTGGTCCGGCGTCAGCTGCGGTGTCAGCCGCTCCATCTCGGCGGCGGTGAAATGCACCAGCAAAGCGGCGCCGCCGGAGTTCGAGGCGCCGCCGGCAAGCCAGCGCTCGCCGAGCCGGTGCGAATAGACGCCTTGGTCGGCCGCGAAGATCGGCTGGGTCGCAAGCTGCTTCACCACCAGCGTCGTGCCGAGCGAGGTGACGGCATCGCCCGGCTGGTCGGCGCGCGTCGCGATGAAGGCCGCAACGCCATCGGTGGTGCCGGCGGAGACCTGCGCCGTGAGCGGCAGTCCTAGCGACCGCGCGATCTGCGGATCCATCTCGGAAAATGGCGTGCCCGGCACCAGCACTTCGGGGAGCAGATCGTCGCGCACGCCGAGCTGTTCGAGCCAGGATGGCCAGGCGCGCGCGACCGGGTCGTAGCCGAGCTTCAGCGCGTTGTTCTCGTCGCTGATGCCGTGATGGTTCGCGAGCCGGCCGGCGATCCAGTCCGCCTGGTGAACGGCGTGGCGCGCATCGCCGACATAGCCGTCATTCTGCAGATAGAGCAGCTTGGCGAGCGCGCTGCTCGCGCCATGCGCGCCGCTCTCGCGCGGGGCGACCGCCGCGACGCGCGTCGCCTCACGCGTGGCGCGGGCATCATTGTACATCAGCCCCGGCGAGCAGGGGCGGCCGGCGGCGTCGACCAGCAACAGCGTGCCCGACGTGCCGTCGACGACGATGCGCGTGACGTCGCCGAGAGCGACGGTCTCGCCGAGCTTGCGGATGGCCGCCGTCGCGGCTTGCCACCACAGCTCTGGTGTCTGGTCGATGGCGTTGCCGTCGACGCGCGGTGCAGCCAGCGCGACGGACGCAAAGCCGCGGATGGCGGCCTGCGCATCGATTGCACAAGCGCGCACGCCGCCGGTTCCGACGTCGATGCCGAGATACAGACCTCCCATGCGACCTCATCGCTCTCTGGTGCGCGCGCGACGACATTGGTTGCGCTGCAGCACGTTTGGGGGATTGACGCCCCGTTCGGCCTCTGCAATTTTTTGCAGGACGTGAAGAAATTTGCAAGCGGACTTTTCCTGATATGGCACCCCCGCCCGACAGGCTGCCGGTGATCGACGGCGAGGCGTCGCTCGCGACGCGCGCAGCGTGGCTGTATTTCGCGGCGGGGCTCACCCAGTCCGAGGTCGCCGACCGCCTCAACATCCAGAGCACCAAGGCGCATCGCCTGATCGCACGCGCCAGCCGCGAGGGCATGATCCGCGTGTTCGTCGAGGGGCCGGTCGCCGAATGCGTCGCGCTCGAGAACGATCTCGCGCAGCGCTTCGGCCTCTCGTTCTGCCGCGTCGCGCCTGATCTCGGCGAGGGCGATCTGCCGCTGAAGGCGCTGGCGCTGGAAGGCGCGAGCTTCCTGCGCCAGATCCTGGAGCGCGGCCAGGACAAGGTGATCGGCTTCGGCCATGGCCGCACGCTCGCGGCGGTCGTTGAGCAGATGCCGCAGACGCCGGCGCGCGACGCGCAGTTCGTGTCACTGCTCGGCGGGCTGACGCGGAAATTTGCCGCCAATCCGTTCGACGTGATTCACAAGCTCGCCGAGCGCACCGGCGCGGAAGCCTATCTGCTGCCGGTGCCGGTGTTCGCCAATTCGGTCGCCGATCGCGCCGTGCTGATGCAGCAATTCGGCATCGCCGACGTTTTCGCGCTGGCGCGCAAGGCCTCGCTGCTGTTCGTCGGCATCGGCCAGGTCAGCCGCGACGGCTTCCTGGTGTCGAGCGGCATGATCAAGCCCGACGAGGTCGTCGAGCTGAAGCGTGTCGGCGCCTGCGCCGACCTGCTCGGGCATTTCTTCAGCGCCGACGGAACGGTGCTGGACACCGATCTGTCGGCCCGCGCTACCTCCATGAGCATGCCCGACCTCAGGAAGCACCGGATCGTCGCCATCGCCGGCGGGCCGGCCAAGGTGACCGCGCTGCGCGGCGTGCTGCGCAGCGGCGTTCTGCACGGCCTCATCATCGACGAAGCGACCGCAAAGGCGCTCGCCACCGACAAGCCGGAGACCACATCCGGCAAGACAAGAAGCAAGACCCGGAAGGACACATAAAACAAAGCGTCAACAAGGAGAGGAAATACATGTTCGATCGCGAGAAGAATCTGTTCGACTCCTACGCTGCCAAACGCATCAGCCGCCGCGATCTCCTGGACGGCGCCGCCAAGCTCGGCATCGCGGGGATCGCCGCCAACGCCGCTTTCGCCTCCTCGATGTCGAAGGCGATGGCCGCCGACTTCAACTGGAAGGCCCAGAGCGGCAAGAGCGTCAAGCTGCTGCTCAACAAGCACCCCTATGTCGACGCGATGATCGGCGACATCGAGGCGTTCAAGACGCTCACCGGCATGAACGTCACCTACGACATCTTCCCGGAGGACGTCTATTTCGACAAGGTGACGGCGGCGCTGTCGTCGAAGTCGGACCAGTACGATGCCTTCATGACCGGCGCCTACATGACCTGGACCTATGGTCCGGCGGGCTGGATCGAAGACCTCAACACCTACATCAAGGACCCCGCCAAGACCAATCCGGCCTTCGCCTGGGACGACGTGCTTCCGGGCCTGCGCGCCTCGACCGCGTGGGACGGCGTCGCCGGCTCCGAGCTCGGCTCGGGCAAGGCCAAGCAGTGGTGCATCCCCTGGGGCTATGAGCTCAACAACATCACCTACAACCGCAACGTCTTCGACAAGGTCGGCGTCAAGCCGCCGAAGAACCTCGACGAGATGCTGGAGGTCGCGGCCAAGATCACCAAGGACGCCGGCGGTCCCTACGGCGTCGGCGTGCGCGGCTCGCGCTCCTGGGCGACCATCCATCCCGGTTTCCTGTCGGCCTATTCGAACTTCGGCCAGAAGGATTTCGTGATGGAGGGCGGCAAGCTGAAGGCCGCGATGAACACCAAGGCCTCGAAGGATTTCCACGACAAATGGGTCAAGATGATCCAGACCTCGGGCCCGAAAAACTGGTCGACCTACACTTGGTACCAGGTCGGCACCGATCTCGGCGCCGGCGCCTCGGGCATGATCTTCGACGCCGACATCCTCGGCTACTTCATGAACGGCGGCGACAACAAGGAGAAGGGGCATCTTGGCTATGCGCCGTTCGCGGCCAATCCGGCCGCCAAGGCGCCGACCCCGAACGTCTGGATCTGGTCGCTCGCGATGTCGAGCTTCTCCAAGCAGAAGGAGGCGGCCTGGCTGTTCATGCAGTGGGCGGCATCCGTCGAGCACGATCTGTTCGGCGCGCGCAAGATGGACTTCGTCAATCCGGTGCGCGCATCGGTGTGGAAGGACAGCGAATTCCGCGACCGCATCGCGAAATCCTATCCCGGCTATCTCGAGCAGCACGACATGTCGTCGCCCGGCGCCAAGATCTACTTCACGGCGCAGCCGCTGTTCTTCGACCTGACGACGGAATGGGCCGCTTCGCTGCAGAAGATGGTGGCCAAGGAGGTCAGCGTCGACGAAGGGCTCGACAAGCTCGCCGACAGCATCAACCGCCAGCTCAAGCAGGCCGGTCTCGGCTGACGGATCAACTGTGCGGTGCCTGATCCCCCGCACCGCACCCATCCGCCGGCTCGGACCCTTGTCCCATCCGAGCCGGCGGCGTTTGCCAGCCGAACGTGATCTCTTATCATCATGAGCATGGTCCAACTCCTCCAGACGAACGCGCAGGCAGCGCCGGCCAAACCAAGGCCGCGCGTGCGCCTCTTGCCCTATCTGCTCAGCCTGCCGGCGCTGCTCGTCTGCGTGGCGATCCTGGTTCCGTTCGTGACCGCGGCGGTCTACTCGCTGCAGCGCTACCGGCTGAACCTGCCTCATCTGCGCGGCTTCATCGGCCTCGGAAACTACATCGACTTCCTGTCCGACCCGGCGTTCTGGAATACGTTCCGCGTCTCGATCACCTATACTGTGGTCACGGTCGTGCTCGAGCTGCTGCTCGGTCTTGGCATCGCGCTGCTGCTGCGCCGGCCGACCCGCTTCCACAATGCAGTGTCGATCATGCTGCTGCTGCCGCTGATGACGGCGCCGGCGATCGCCGCGCTGATGTGGAAGCTGATGACCAATCCGAGCTTCGGCATCCTGTCCTATCTGGTCGGCCTGTTCGGCGTCACCGATTTCAAATGGGCCTCCGATCCATCGAGTGCGCTGTTCACGGTCGTGCTGGTCGATGTCTGGGTCTACACGCCGTTCATCATGATCCTGCTGCTGGCGGGGCTGCGCTCGCTGCCGCGGCAGCCGTTCGAAGCCGCGGCACTCGACGGCGTGCCGGCGAGCTTCGTGTTCTTCCGCATCACGCTGCCGATGCTGGCGCCCTACATCATCACGGCGTCGCTGTTCCGGCTGCTCGATTCGATCCAGCAGTTCGACATCATCTATGCGATGACGCAGGGCGGGCCGGGCGACCGGCTGATGGTGTTCCAGGTGCAGGCCTATCTGGAGTTCTTCCAGTACACCAATGTCGGCAGATCGGCGGCGCTGTTGATGATCCTCTGGCTCATCACCAACATCCTGTCGAACATCTTCATCAAGAACTGGCTGCGGCTGCGCGCGCGTGCGCACGGCCACGCGTGACGGGGAGAGGCGCAATGGAACATTCCAGCCTTGCCGGTCGCATCTTCCGCGGCGTGGCGCTCGCGCTGATCCTGATCTTCTTCATGTTTCCGATCGTCTGGATCTTCCTGATGTCGTTCCAGACCAATGAGCAGATCCTGCGGATCCCGCCGCGTATCCTGTTCGAGCCGACGCTTGCCAATTACGAGGCGCTGATCTCCGGCCAGCTGCGCACCGCGGCGGGCAATCTGCAGATCTCCTTCATGCGCAACCTCTTCAACAGCGTCGTGCTGTCGAGCGCGGCGGTGCTGCTGGCGCTGCTGCTCGGCGTCCCGGCGGCCTACGCCTTTGCGCGCTTCAAATTCCGCCTCGGCGAGAGCATCGCCTTCACGCTGCTGTCGTTCCGCTTCGCGCCGCCGCTGCTCGTGCTGCTGCCGCTGTCGCTGTACTACCAGGAGCTCGGACTGAACGACACCTATTTCGGGATCGTCTGGGTCTATCAGTTGATCGCGCTGCCGCTGATCCTGTGGATCGTGCGCGGCTATTTCGAGGATATCAGCCCTGATATCGAGCATGCCTACCGACTGGCCGGGCATTCCTGGCGCGAGGCCTTCACCAGGATCGCGGTGCCGCTGGCGGGGCCGGGGATCGCCGCGGCGGGGCTGCTGTCGTTCATCTTCTGCTGGAACAATTTCGTCTTCGCGCTGATCCTGGCCTCCGCCGACAAGCAGCCGGTGACGGTCGGCGCGCTCGCCTTCGTCACCGCGTCAGGTATACAGTACGGCCAGATCGCGGCGGCGATCGTGCTGTCGGTGACGCCGACCCTGTTGCTCGCGCTCTATGCACAGCGCTACCTGGTCGAGGGTCTCTCGCTCGGCGCGGTGAAAGGCTGATCCAATGGCGCGTCTCGAGATCAACTCGGTGAGCAAAGCATTCGGTGCGGCACGGCCCGCCGACGGATTGTCGCTGGCGGTCGAGCCAGGCGAGATCGTGGCGGTGTTCGGACCGTCCGGCAGCGGCAAGACCGTGCTGCTGCGCATGATCGCGGGCATGTTCGAGCCCGACGACGGCGACATCCTGGTCGGCGGCCGCTCGGTCGTCGGTGCTCCGCCCGAGCGGCGCGGGATCGGCATGGCATTCCAGAACTTTGCCTTGTTCCCGCACATGACCGCCCGCGACAATATCGCAAGCGGCCTGCGCGCCAGGGCCGGCGGCGGCGATGTCGCCGGTCGCGTTGCCGCGATCAGCAGGCTGCTCAAGATCGAGCACGTGCTCGGTCACGCGCCGCGCGAATTGTCGAACGGACAGAAGCAGCGCACGGCGCTGGCACGGGCGCTGATCGGCAATCCGGATGTCCTGCTGCTGGATGATCCCCTGCGCAATGTCGACGCCAAGCTGCGCTACGAGATGCGGCTCGAGCTGCCGAACCTGCTGCGTCGCGGCACTGCCGCGGTGCTCTACGTGACCCAGGACTATCGCGAGGCGATGGCGATCGCCGACCGCATCGCGGTCTTGATCGACGGCCGGCTCGCGCAGGTCGCGACGCCGACCGATATCTATGCCCAACCCGCATCGGTCGCGGTCGCGCGCCTGTTCGGCGATCCGACCGTCAACCTCGCGGAAGTCTCGCCAGTAGCGGAGCACGGCATGCTGTCGGCTGACATCGCCGGCGCCAGGATCCGGCTCGGCGCGGCCGATGGCGCAGCACCTGCCGGTGCATGTTGGCTGGGCGTCCGGCCCGAGGATCTCGTGGTCTCGTCTGCATCCACCGACGACGCCATCCCGGCGCGCATTCTCGCGATCACGCCGATGCACGAGAAGGCGGTGCTGCTGCTCCGTCTTGCCGACGGCACGGAGTGGCTGGCGGCGCTACCGCCGGATGCGCCGCAAGGCGCGGCTGACGATGCTATTTTCGTTCGCTTTGCGCCCGACGCCGCGATGCTGTTCGATCGCGCCACCGGGCTGCGGATCGGGGCGTCGCACCGGCTCAAGGCGGCATAGGAGCGAATGGTCATGGACATGCTCGAGCTTCGAGGCATCGACAAGGTCTATCGCAGCCGCGGCAAGGAGCCGGTGCACGCGGTGCGCGCGCTCGACATGGCGGTCGAAAAAGGCGAGATCGTCGCACTGCTGGGATCGTCGGGCTGCGGCAAGACCTCGACATTGCGCATGATCGCAGGCTTCGAGGACGTCTCCGCCGGATCGATCGCGCTCGGCGGGCGGCGGATCCACGAGCTGCCGCCGGCGCGGCGCAAGGTCGCGATGGCGTTCGAGGGCTACTCGCTCTATCCGCCGCTCACGGTCCGCGAGAACATCGCGTTCGCGCTGAAATCTGCCCAGTTGCCGCGAGCCGAGGTGACGCGTCGCGTCGGCGAGATCGCCCGTCTGGTCGAGATCGAGGACATCCTCGACAGCTATCCGCGCGCGATCTCAGGCGGCCAGCAGCAGCGCGTGTCGCTGGCGCGGGCGCTGGTGCGCGACGCCGATCTCTATCTGCTCGATGAGCCAATGGGGCAGCTCGAACCGCAGCTGCGCGCGGTGCTGCGCGGCCGGATCAAGAGCCTGCTTGCCGAGCGCGGCATGACCGCGATCTTCGTCACCCACGACCAGACCGAAGCGAGTGCGCTGGCCGACCGCATCGCTGTCATGGAAGGCGGCCTGCTGCAGCAGTTCGCCAGCGAGAAGGAGCTGAAGGGCCGACCGGCCAATCTGTTCGTTGCAAGCTTCATCGGCGAGCCGCCGATGAACCTGCTCGACGCCGAGGTGACGCGGTCCGATGGCGGCTTCCGTCTGTCGGTCGGAACCAACATGGGTTTCGATATCGCCGGCGCCGGACTCGACGTTGAGGCGGCGAAGACGCTCGCGGCCACGCCGCAGGTGCGGATCGGCATTCGTCCGCAGAAGATCGTGGTCGGGACCGGTGACGTCAGGGTCAAGGTCGTCTCCAACCAGTGGCTCGGCGATCAATCGCATGTCGCCGGCGATTGCGGTGGCCGCATGCTGATCGCGGTCATACCGGGCCGTGTCGCCGCGCGGCCGGGAGAGATCATCTCGTTTGCGCTGGAGCCGCGTCACCTGCACATCTTTGGCAGCGACGGAACCTACATTCGCCATGCGGAGGGAGCGTGACGATGACCGCTTCGGCCAGCCGCGACGTTATCATCGGCATTGACGCCGGCACCTCCCTGATCAAGGCGGTGGCGTTCACGCTGACCGGCGAGCAACTCGCAGATGTCTCGCGGCCGAATGCGTACAGCAGCCTGGCCGGCGGCCATGTCGAGCAGGACATGGCGCAGACCTGGAGCGATACGGTCGCGGTCATTCGTGCGCTGGCGAAGTCCGTGCCTGACCTGTCGGCGCGGATCGCGGCCGTCGCGGTGACCGGGCAGGGCGACGGCACCTGGCTGATCGATGACGACGGCCGGCCGGTCGCGCCGGCGCTGCTGTGGCTCGACTCGCGCGCCGGGCGGCTGGTCGAGGCGATTCGCGGTGGCGAGCACAACGCGATCCTTTACCGTCGAACCGGCTCCGGGCTCAATGCCTGCCAGCAAGGGCCGCAACTGGCGTGGCTGCAGGCCCACATGCCCGACACGATCGCCAGCGCGACCACGGCCTTCCACTGCAAGGACTGGCTTTATTTCCTGCTCACCGGTGAACGCGCAACCGATCCGTCGGAAGCCACGTTCTCCTGCGGCGATTTCCGCAAGCGAGCATTCGACGCAGAGACCGCGCGGTTGATCGGTATCGCCGACCTGACGCGCCTGTTCCCGCCGGTCGTTGACGGCGCGGTCATGACGCATCCGCTGACCGCGGCCGCCGCCATCGAGATCGGCCTGCCGGAAGGTGTGCCGGTCTGCCTCGGCTATGTGGACGTGATCTGCAATGCGCTCGGCGCCGGGCTCTACGATCCGTCACCCGATGTCGGCTGCACCATCATCGGGTCGACCGGCATGCATATGCGGCTGGTACCGAGCGCCGACGCGGTGACACTGAATCGGGAGGCAACCGGCTATACCATGCCGTTCCCCGTGCCCGGTCATTATGCCCAAATGCAGTCCAACATGGCGGCGACGCTGAACATTGACTGGATGCTCGATCTCGCCTGCGACATGCTGGCGGCGGAAGGCGTGACGCGCACGCGCGCCGAACTGATCCGCCGGCTCGACGATCAGGTGCTGCGGGCGAGGCCCGGCGAGGTGCTGTTCCACCCGTTCATCTCCGATGCCGGCGAGCGTGGTCCGTTCGTCGCGCATGAGGCCAGCGCGCAATTCTTCGGCTTGCGGTCGCGCCACCGCTATGGCGACCTGATGCGCGGCGTGATGGAGGGCCTGGCCTTCGCCGCACGGGATTGTTACACGGCGATGGGGTCGCTGCCGCGCGATGTCAGGATCACAGGCGGCGCGGCGAAGAGCCGTGCGCTTGGCGCCATCCTCGGGGCCGCGCTGGATTGCGACGTCCGGATCTGCAGCCGCGCCGAGGCCGGCGCCGCGGGCGCTGCGATGATCGCGGCGGTCGCGATCGATGCCTATCCCGACATGCGCGCCTGCGCCGAGCAGTGGGTCGCGCCGCATCTCAGTGCGCCGCAATCGCCGGACGCTGCGCTGGCGAAGCGCTATGCCAGCATCTTCCCGACCTATCTCGAGGCAAGGCTGGCGTCGCGGCCGGTCTGGAAGCAACTCGCTGCGCTGCGCGCCGGAGGCGATCATGTCTAAGTCCATCGCCATTGTCGGCGACCGCTTCATGCTGCCCTCGGTGTTCGCCGAGCACATCCGGTCAGCCTGCGGCGATGGCGTCGATATCCGCACCCTGGAGCAGCCGTGGCCGGACGAGCCGATGGAGCACGGTTACGCCGGCTCGAAGCTCGACGGTCTGAAGGAATTCATGGGGCAGCCCGACGAGATCATCGGCTTCATCGGCGATGCCGAACTGCTCGTCACCCATCTGGCGCCGATCTCGCGGTCGATGCTGGAGCGGTTGCCGAAGCTGAAGTTCATCGCGGTGTCGCGCGGCGGCCCGGTCAACATCGACATGCAGGCGGCGCGCGACCACAACGTGCTGGTGGTCAATACGCCCGGCCGCAATGCGGGTGCGGTCGCGGAGTTCACGATCGGCGCCATTCTGGCCGAGACACGCCTGATCCGCAGTGGTCACGAGGCGCTGCGAGGCGGGGAATGGCGCGGCGATCTCTATCGCGCCGACCGCACCGGGCGCGAGCTCGGCGAGATGACGGTCGGCATTGTCGGCTACGGCGCGATCGGCAGCCGCGTGGTCAAGCTGCTGAAGGCCTTCGGCTGCAAGATCCTGGTCGCCGATCCCTATGTCCAGCTCAGCGCCCAGGACCGCAATGACGGCGTCGAGCATGTCGCGCTCGGCGAATTGCTCGGCCGCGCCGACGTCGTCACGCTGCACGCCCGGGTGACGCCGGAGACCACCCGTTTCATCGGGCGCGAGGCTCTGGTGCGGATCAAGCCGGGCGCGTTCCTGATCAACACCGCGCGCGGTCCGCTGGTCGACTACGAAGCGCTGCATGATGCGCTGGCATCGGGGCATCTCGGCGGCGCCATGCTCGACACCTTCGCGGTCGAGCCGGTTCCGGCGGACTGGCCGCTCTTGCGACTTCCCAACGTCACGCTGACGCCGCACATCGCCGGCGCCTCCGTGCGTACCGTCACCGTGGCCGCTGGGCAGGCGGCCGAAGAGGTTCGTCGCTTCCTGGCCGGCGAGCCGCCACGCAATCCGTGCTGAAGAGAAAGGCAGTTCGTATGACCCGTGAGGAACGACAGTTGCGCGAGGCGATCATCGCCAAGTGCCAGTGGATGAATGCGTCGGGTCTCAACCAGGGGACATCGGGCAACATCTCCGCCCGCTACAAGGACCGGATGCTGATCACGCCGTCGGCGACCCCCTACGATTCGATGAAGCCGGAGATGATCGCCTCGATGCCGCTCGAGGGCGACTATGGTGCGTGGGAGGGGCCGCTGCAGCCGTCCACCGAATGGCGCTTCCATCTCGACATCACGCGCGCCCGGCCCGATGTCGGCGCCATCGTCCATACTCACTCGACTTACGCGACCGTGCTCGCGATCGCGCGCAAGCCGATCCCGGCCTGCCATTACATGATGGCGGCGTTCGGCGGTACCGAAATCCGCTGCGCCGGCTATGCGCGCTACGGCACCAAGGAATTGTCCGATCATGCGATTGCGGCGCTCGAAGGCCGCAATGGCTGCCTGCTCGCCAATCACGGCATGATCGCGCTCGGCGCCAATCTCGACAAGGCGATGTGGCTCGCGGTCGAGCTCGAGACCATCGCGCGTCAGTACTACCTCTCGCTGGCGCTCGATTCGCGCGTCATCCTGACCGACGAGGAGATTGCCGACACCGCGAAGGGGTTCTCCACTTACGGTCTGCAGGCGCCGAAGCCGAACAAGGCCCGCGCGACCGCAAAGGCGGCGCCGCGCCGCGCCGAGAAAAGGCGCAGCAGCAAGCGATGACGGGCACTGCGCCGGTCGCAGGTACGGATCACGGGCTGGTCGATATCGCCATCATCGGTGGCGGCATCAACGGTGCCGGCATCGCCCGCGACGCCGCCGGCCGCGGCTTGAAGGTGCTGCTCTGCGAGAAGAATGATTTCGCCGAGGGCACCTCGTCGCGCTCGGGCAAGCTGATCCATGGCGGACTGCGCTATCTCGAATATTACGAGTTCCGCCTGGTGCGCGAGGCGCTGATCGAGCGCGAGGTGCTGCTCGCGTCGGCGCCGCATATCATCTGGCCGATGCGCTTCGTGCTGCCGCATTCGCCGGAGCAACGGCCGGCGTGGCTGGTCCGCACCGGCCTGTTGCTCTACGACCATCTCGGTGGCCGCAAGCAACTGCCGGCGAGCCGCAGCCTGGATCTGTCGTGCGCTCCGGAGGGCGCGCCGCTGCGTCGGGAGTTCCGGCGAGGCTTCGAATATTCGGACTGCTGGGTCGATGACAGCAGGCTGGTGATCCTCAATTTGATCGATGCCGCGCAGAACGGCGCCTGCATCCTGCCGCGCACGCGGGCGGTGCGCGCACGCCGCGACGGCGGGACCTGGCTGCTCGAAATGCACGGCGACGACGGCACAACGCAGGTCGTGCGGTCGCGCGCGCTGGTCAACGCCGCCGGGCCGTGGGTTCAGGATGTCATCCAGGGCGTGGCGGGCCTGAACTCGGCCCAGAGCGTACGGCTGGTCAAGGGCAGCCATATCGTGGTGCCGAAATTCTGGAGCGGGCCGCAGGCCTATCTGCTGCAGAACAGCGATCGCCGGGTGATCTTCGTCAATCCCTATGAGGGCGATCTCGCATTGATCGGCACCACGGACATTCCCTATCACGGCCGCGCCGAGGACGTCGCGATCGGCGAGGACGAGACCGATTACCTGTTGCAGATCTTGCGCCGCTATTTCCGAACGCCGCCGCAGGCCGGCGAGATCGTGCATGCGTTCTCCGGGGTCCGGCCGCTCTACGACGACAACGCCGACAATCCGTCGGCCGTGACGCGCGACTATGTGTTCGAGGTTCATGGCGCGCAGGATGTGCCGCCGCTGCTGTCGATCTTCGGCGGCAAGATCACGACCTACCGCCGGCTGGCGGAGCAGGCGCTGCAGCGCCTCGCGCCGTGGTTTCCGAAGCTGTCGTCGGCCTGGACCGCGGATCGGCCGCTGCCGGGCGGCGACATCGGCGGCAGCTTCGATGAGTTCGCAAATCGGCTGGCACGCGACTATCCCGATTTGCCGCGAACGCTCATCCATCACTATGCGCGTCTTTATGGGACGCGCGCGCGCCAACTGCTGGGTCCGGTCCGCCGCGCCGTAGACCTCGGCCGTCATTTCGGCGGTGAGTTCTATGAATGCGAAGCGGTGTATCTCCGCAAGAATGAGTGGGCCAGGCGGCCTGCCGACTTCCTGGACCGGCGCACCAAGCACGGCTTGCACTTGACGCCCGCGCAGCGGGTCGCGTTCGAGAGCTACCTCTAGGACGCGATTTGCGTCCAGGTGCGTCACGCAATCGTTTTCAAATACAGGCTCGGATCGAAATATTTGCTTGCCGGGGTAAAGTCCTTGATGCCGGCATTGGCCATGAAGAAGTCGGTCGATTGCTGCAGCCAGTTGGTGACCGTGCCGTCGGAATACATCCGCTTCCAGTCCCGCGACGAGAACATCTTCTGCGCCTTGAACGATTCGTCGATGTCGGCCATCGGCGTCTGGCTGTAATGGCCCTTCTGCAGCTTTTCCATCGCTTCGGTACTGTTCGCGATGATGTAGTCATTGGCATCGGCCCAGCCACGGATCAGCTTCGCCAGCGTTTCCTTGTTGGGCTCGTAATAGTCGTTGGCCGCGGCCCAGCCGCCGATGATCGCGGCCTTTGGATAATAGGCTGAGGCGTCGGCGAGCTTGACCGCGCCCGGCACCTTGTCGCGAACCGTCACGTTGAAAGGCACCCAGAGCGCGACGGCAGGCACCGCCCCTGAAATGAAGGCGGTTACGGCGGCCGGCATGGTCTGGTTGACGAGCTCGACCTGTTTGGGATCGACCTTGTTCGCGCGCAGCGCGGTGTCCAGGAACACATGCGCGGTGGTGCCGGTCGCAGTTGCGATCCGCTTGCCCTTCAGATCCTCGAATGACTTGATGCCCTGATCGCCGCGCACCCAGAGCTGTGCGGTCGCGACCTCGATGTCGTTGATGAGGAAGACCTTGCCCTGGCCCCGGGCGGGGAAGTTCGAGAGCACGGCGCCCGTCGCCAGCACGTCGAGGCTGCCGCCGATCAGCGCCTGGAAGATTTCGAGGCCGGTATTGAACTGCCGCAGCTCGAGATCCAGTCCCTGCTTTTCGAAGGAACCGCGGTCCATGCCGGTCCAGATCTGGCCGTCGACGGCAACGGTGTGCAGATAGCCGACCCGAACTTTTGTTTTTGCCTGAGCAATCGCAGGGGCTGCGGCGGTGAAGGACCCCAGGGCAAGCCCGGCCGTCGTGGTCAGAAATTGTCGCCGATCCATAGGTCGTCCTCCGCTGTGTTGTTATTCCGAGAATGAGACCGGACGCATCTGCGCCTGCTGGGCGCGATACTCGTCCATCACCAGATGCTTGATATAGCTTCGCAACTCGCCGAATTCGGGCCGTTCCTGGATCGATTCATCGCGCGGATAGGCGAACGGCACGTCGATGATCTGCCTGATCCGCGCCGGCCGCGCGGTCACGACCACGATGCGGGACGCGAGATAGATCGCCTCCTCCACGGAGTGGGTGATCAGCATGACCGTCTTGCCTTCGGTCTGGAGCACCTTGAGCAGCAGGTTCTGCATGTTGGAACGGGTCTGGGCGTCGAGCGCACCGAACGGCTCGTCCATCAGCAGGAACTGCGGCTTGACCGCGTAAGCCCGCGCGATCGCGAGCCGCTGCCGCATGCCGCCGGACAAGTGCTTCGGATAGGAGTTGGCGAAGTCGGACAGCCCCATCAGGCCGAGATAGTGATCGCAGATCGAATCACGCTCGCCGGCCGCGACGTGATTGGCCCGGAGCGTCAGGCCGAAAGCGATGTTCTGTTTCACCGTCAGCCACGGGAAGACGCCATATTCCTGGAAGATGACGCCGCGCTCGGGACCAGGACCCGTGACGGGCCGCCCGTCGAACAGCACGCTTCCGGTCGTCGGCTTCTGGAAGCCCGCGAGCATGCTCATCATCGTGGTCTTGCCGCAGCCTGAAGGGCCGATCACTGCGATGAAATCGCCATCGCTGATATCGTAGCTGACATCCTCGACGACGTTGAGGCGTCCCTTCGGGGTCTCGAAGGCAAGCGAAACCTTGTCGAATTGTGCACGCGTGGTCATGCGATGGCCCGATCCTGCCAGACCAGCAACCGGGCCGTGATCTTGCGCAGGATCATGTCCATGATCAGCGCGATCAGGCCGATGCAGATGATGCCGACATAGATGACGTCGAGCAGGAAGTAGGTCGACGCATTCTGGATCATGGCGCCAAGCCCACGCTGGGCCGCGATCAGTTCGGATGCCACCAGCGTCGCCCAGGCCACGCCAAGCGCGACCCGCAGCGCGGTGAGGATGTGCGGAACGGTGAGGGGAATGATCACCTTGCGAAAGATTTCCGCCTGATTGGCGCCTAGCGTCTGCGCCACGCGGATATAGAGCGGCGTGATCTGCGAGACCCCCTCATACATGACGATCACGCCGGAGAAGAACGAGGCGTAGAACAGGATGACGAGCTTTGCGAGCTCGTCCACGCCGAAATAGACGATGACGAGCGGGATCAGCGCGATCGGCGGCAGCGCGCGGAAGAAATTGATCATAGGGTCGGCGAAGGTGCGGGCCGGGCGATACCATCCGAGCAGAAAGCCGACCGGCACCGCGACCAGAATTCCAAGCGAGACGCCGAAAAAGACGCGCCTGGTCGAGGCGAAGATGTCGATCAGGAGGCCTTCCTTGGTGAGAAGCTCGACGAACTTCGCGGCGACCTGGTGCGGGGCGGGGATCAGCGATGCGTTGACGAAGCCGCTCCAGCGCACGGCATACCAGAGCAGGATCGCACCGACCCACGGTATCAACCCGAGACCAAAGCGTCTCACGCCAGCTCCGTCCATTCGACGCGTCCACCCAGATTGCAGTTGATGTTTGCCCAAGTCATATTATAAATAGGATGACCATACAAGCGCCGCTTTGGTCGTAGGCGCCGCAGGTTTCCGCGCATGACATCGCCGCCTTTCACCATCCGGAGCGTCCAGGCCTTTGGCTTTCGCTATCCTCTGACGACACCGGTCATCACCTCGTTCGGGCGGATGGGGGACCGGCCTGCCGTGTTCGTTCGGGTCGAGGACACGGACGGTTACGTGGGCTGGGGCGAGGTCTGGTGCAACTTTCCGGCGCCGGGCGCCGAGCATCGTGTTCGGCTGGTCAATGAGGTCCTGGCACCGGCGCTTGTCGGATTCAGGGCAAGCGAACCTGGTGCCGCATTCGAGCGACTGACGCAGGGAACTTCGGTGCTCGCGTTGCAATCCGGCGAAGCGGGCCCATTCGCGCAATCGATCGCCGGCATCGATCTCGCCGTCTGGGATCTCCATGCGCGCCGCCGGAACGTTGCGTTGTGGGAATTGCTCGGCGGATCGCGGAGCCGGATCAAGGTCTATGCCAGCGGTATCAATCCGGTCGGATCGGAGCGAGCGGCGGAAGCGGCGCTCGGCCGCGGCTATCGCGCCTTGAAGCTGAAGATCGGCTTCGATCCGGCAGACGACCGGGCCAACCTCGCCGCGCTGCGCGACCTCGTCGGCAATGGCATGCTTGCGGCCGATGTCAACCAGGGTTGGACCATCGCGCAGGCGCTCGAGCGTGCGCCGCAGCTCGAGCCGTTCGGCCTTGCCTGGCTCGAGGAGCCGATCCGCGCGGACCGTCCGCGGCAGGAATGGAAGCAGCTGCACGAGACGATCCGTTTTCCGCTCGCGGCCGGTGAGAACATCGCGAGCTACGCCGGCTTTGCCGAGGTGCTGAGCGAGCCGGTTCTCGGTGTCGTCCAGCCTGACATCGCCAAGTGGGGCGGGCTTTCGGCTTGCGCCGGCATCGCCCGCGACATCCTGACGTCAGGCAAGATGTTCTGTCCGCACTATCTCGGCGCCGGCATCGGCCTGTTGGCGTCGGCGCATCTGCTGGCGGGCGTCGGCGGCGAGGGATTGCTGGAGGTCGACAGCAACGAGAACCCGCTGCGGGATCAATTCTGCGGCCCCGTGCTTCACGTCAGCGATGGAATGATCGAGCTCGGCGACGAGGCGGGTCTCGGCATTGCGCCCGATCTTGCCTCGATCGAACAATACCGGACCGCGTGATGTCGGGGCTTGGCTACGATTACATCATCGTCGGTGCGGGGTCGGCCGGCTGTGTGGTCGCAAACAGACTGTCGGCCGATCCTGCCTGCCGCGTGTTGTTGCTCGAAGCCGGCGGATCGGACCGGAATTTCTGGCTCAAGCTGCCGGTCGGGTATTACCGGACCATCTACGACGAGCGCTTCTCGCGCCTGTTCAAGACCGAGCCGTCGGAAGGAAGCGGCGGCCGCGCCATCGTCTGGCCGCGTGGCCGCGTGCTCGGCGGATCGTCGTCGATCAACGGCCTGATCTTCATCCGCGGCCAGCACGAGGATTTTGACGACTGGGAACGTCTCGGCGCCGACGGCTGGAACTATCGCGACGTCCTGCCCTATTTCCGGCGCTACGAGCGCTATCGCGGCGGCGAGAGCCAGTTTCACGGCGGCCTCGGTGAGTTCGAGGTCTCCGACCTCCGGAACGACAACCCGGCGTCGAGGGCCTGGGTAGAGGCGGGCGTGCAGTTCGGCCTGCCGCGCAATCCCGACTTCAACGGCGCGACGACGCTTGGCGTCGGTGCCTATCAGCTTGGCATCGGGCGGCATTGGCGGACCAGCTCGGCATCCGCCTTTCTTCGACCGATTGCCGACCGGCGCAACCTGACCATCATCACGCATGCGCAGGTGAGCAAAGTCATTTTCAACGGCCGCGTCGCGATCGGCGTCGAGTGGATCAGCAAAGGGCAGGTTCATCGCGCGACAGCCGATCGCGAGGTGATCCTGTCGGGCGGCGCGCTGCAATCGCCGCAAATCCTCCAGCTTTCCGGGATCGGTCCGGCCGACCTGCTTCGCAAGCACGGCATTGCCGTCGCCACCGACTCGCCCGAAGTCGGCTCCAATCTGCAGGACCACTACCAGGCGCGGCTGATCGTGCGCCTGAAGGAGCGGATCTCGCTCAATGACCAGGTCCGCCATCCTGTCGAACTCGCGAAGATGGGGTTGCAATGGATGCTGGCCGGGCGAGGGCCGTTGACGGTGGGGGCGGGACAGGTGGGCGGAGCGGCCTGTACCGAATATGCGGTCGGCGGCCGTCCCGACGTGCAGTTCAACGTGATGCCGCTCTCCGTCGACAAGCCCGGCGAACCCCTCCACAGCTATTCCGGCTTCACGGCCTCGGTCTGGCAATGCCACGGCCGGTCGCGCGGACAGCTCGCGATCCGCTCGGCCGATCCGTTCGAGCAGCCGCTGATCGCGCCCAATTATTTCGCCGAGGAGATCGACCGCAAGACCATTGTTGCCGGCCTGAAGATCTTGCGCGAGATCTATCAGCAAAAGGCGTTCCGCCCGCTCTGGGACGTCGAAATGGTGCCGGGCGAGGCCGCAAGTAACGATGCCGGGCTGTGGGAGTTTGCGCGCAACACCGGCGGCACGGTGTTTCACTGCGTGGGCACCTGCCGCATGGGCAGCGACGAGCGGGCAGTCCTCGATCCGCAGCTGCGGGTGCGCGGCGTCGAGCGGCTGCGCGTGATCGACGCCTCGGTGATGCCGCAGATCACCTCGGCCAACACCAATGCGACCAGCCTGATGATCGGGGAACGCGGTGCAGCCCTTGTCATGCCGTGATTGGGCCGCTTGATTTCCGGAGGGCGAGATGGAATTGAGTTCCGACAGTCGCGTCCCCAAATACGCGCAGATTGCCGATATCTTTCGCCAGCGGATTGCGCGCGGTGTCTGGAGTCAAGGTTTTCGCCTGCCGGCCAACGAGGATCTGGCGGCCGAGTTCGGCGTCTCGCGCGTCACCATCAGGCAGGCCGTTGAGTTGCTCGCCCGCGACGGTGTCATTGAGGCGCAGCAAGGCCGCGGCACCTTCGTCACCGGGACTGTACGACAGGACCGCTGGCTCAAGGTCGAGACCACACTGTCCGATCTCGCGGACATGTACCGCGACACCTCGCCGGAGATCATCAACATCTCGGAAAGCCGGAGCGATGCGCCGTTGCTTCCAGAAGACGGCAAGCCGGCCGAGAAATATGTCTTCATGCGCCGTCTGCACTCGCGCCAGAAGCAGCCTTATTGCGTCATTTCCATCTATCTCGATGAGAAGATCTTTCGCAGGTCTCCCAAGCGCTTTCGCAACGAGACGGTGATCCCGATCCTCAACGATCTCAGGGATCCGGCGATCGCCAGCGCCCGCCAGACATTGACCATCGGAACCGCGGACATCGAGGCGGCGCGGCTGCTACGCGTGCCTTTGAATTCGCCGGTCGCCGAAGTCCGCCGTGTCTTCACGGCGAGCGATCGCACCGTGATCTATCTCGGTGAAGTCACCTATCGCGGCGATTTTGTGCGGATCGATATGGATCTAAGGCCATAGCGCGCAAGCATCACCGCGAAAACAGCTCCTGGTTCCGGCGTTCGAGCTCTTCCCCATAGGTGCGCAGCACATGGGATTCGCTTAAGGTACCAATCGTGACGCGGTGGTCGGCACGGTCAATGACCGCGAGGACGTCGGCTTCGCTCCGTTCAAAGGCCTTCAGGATCTCGCGAACCGACGTGGTCGGAAGCAGGTACTCATCCTGCTGCTGGGCCAGCGACCCGAGCGGATCGTCGTCCCGATTGGTGACGGAATGCAGCGTCGCCGCCGCAACGATGCCGGCATAGCTGCCGTTCGGATCGCGCAGCACGACCTGTCGGACCTGGGCCGGCGAGAACAGCTTCTGCGCCTCGCCGATCGGCATGGTCGTCAGTGCATTCTCGAAGTCGGCGCGCATCAGGGAGGCCGCGCTCATCTGACGGACCCAACCGATGTCCTGCGGACCGCGGATCACCTCGCCGCGCAGATGGAAGCGCCATGTCGCAAAACTGTAGCCGAACAACTCGCGGACGATGAGCGCGCAGACCGATGATGCGACCACCGCCCCGACGGTCACGGAGAAATCGCCGGTGATTTCGAGCGCGAGACAAACCATGCTGAACGGTGCGCCCAGTACGCCGGTTCCGAGTGCGGCGAGAGCCGCGATGGCAGCGGTGCCGGGCTGAAGCGCGAGCGTGGGGAAGGGGCCGGTCAGCACGACGCTGTAGAGCTGCCCGATCAGCGCGCCGAGCAGCAGCGAGGCGAAGAACAGTCCGCCGCGAAAGCCGGAGCCGAGCGAGACGGCCGATGCCAGGATCTTGAGCACGATGGTCGTCGTGAGCAGGAGCCAGCTCGGATTGCTGACCAGCAGGATTTGCATTGCGCCGTGGCCGGCGCCGAGCACGGTCGGCGTCAGCAGGGCGAGGCCGCCGAGCAGCAGACCGCCGAGGATCGGGCGCACGAAGCCGCTGAAAAGCGTGACCCGCTGAAAGCAACGTTCGGAAAATGCGACCGCGAGCATGACGAGGATGCTGACGAATGCGCAAATGATGCCGATCAGCACGGTCTGTCCGATCATCTCGACGGACACGGGCGATGGGAAGCCCGGCACCATCAGAAAGGACTGATGCGTCAACCCCCGCGCCACCAGCCAGGCCGTGACGGCGCTGGCGATGACGGGCACGAGGGCGGCCGAGGTGTAGGCTCCCAGCACGACCTCGAAGGCATAGAAGGCGCCGGCCAGTGGAGCCGAAAAGGCTGCGCTGATCGCCCCCGCCGCGCCGCAGGCCACCAACAGCCGCATGTCGTTGCGGCGGGCGGCGAGGCGCTGGCCGACATGGGAGCCAAACATCGAGCAGATTTGCGTGTATCCCGCTTCCAGTCCGACCGATCCGCCGAACCCGTTGGACAGCAGAGTCTGGATCGAGATCAGCAGGCTGCCGCGGAACGACACCCGGCCGCCATAGAGCGCGTTGGCTTCGATCGCGTCAGCGAGCTGCTGTCCCTTGACGCGCCGCGCGAAGTACAGCCCGATCAGCGCCAGGACCAGGCCGCCAACTGCCGGGATCAGCAGGGTGCGCTGCCAGGAAATCACGCCGGTGGCGCTCAGATGTGCGTCGAGGGGAATGTCGAACAGCAGCGCGTGCGAAGCCTGGCTGAGGCCCGAGATCGCGGCAACGAGGACGCCGCTCAGCAACCCGACGACAATGCCGACCAGCACGAGGCCGGTCTCGCGATTGCGCACGAAATTGCGCAAGAACTGCGGCAACAGACGGGTGCCGGGAGCAGGGGCCGGCTTCGCGGCATTTGTCGCCAGCGTCATCCTATGCCGAATCCCGCAGCTGCCCGGTGCGCACGACACGGAAGCCGGTCGTGCCCGACGAGCCGACCGGCGCGTTCGGGTTTCGCGCTGCGAAGCGGTGGCGGCTGCCGTGGGACTCGAGGCAGGATTCACCGCGCGTCGAGCGGTTCGGTGCAGGCTCGCGATTCAAGGGGACTCCCGACGGTGCGAGGCGGTCCTCGTACCATTCCCAAACATTTCCGGCGACATTATGCAGGCCGTATCCGTTGGTTTCTTGGCTCATCCGGCAAGAAACCCGCCATCCACCGCGACGACGGTGCCGGTCGCATATTGTGATGCCGGCATGCAGAGGAATGCGACGGCTCCCGCAATGTCCTCCGGCTGACCCCACCGCTTGAACGCGGTGCGGTCGGCGATGCGCTGATAGTGCGCGCGATCGGTGCGGCCGGCCGCATTGATCGCCGTTTCGATATAGCCGGGCGCAACCGCATTGACCCGGATGCCTTGCTCGGCCCATGCCAACGCGAGCGCCTTGGTCAGCATCACGACACCGCCCTTGCTGGCGCAATAAGCCGGGATTCGCGGCAGCGCCAAGGTCGCGTTCATCGAGGCAAGATTGACGATCGAGCCCTTGCTCTCGGCGAGAAGCGGGCGGAACGCCATGCAGGTTCGAAAAGTGCCCGTGAGATTGACGTCGAGCACCTTCATGAAGGTCTCGATCTCGTATTCCTTGTCGCGGGCGAGGATTCCCGCGCAGTTGACCAGCGCATCGACGCGCTTTTGCTGTCGGGCAAAAGAAGCGACAGCGTCGTCGTTCGTGACGTCGAGCGTCGCGAGTGTGAGTCCGGCGCGCGATTTCAGCAAAGTGCGCGCCAGATCGGTCTCGTTGGCCGCCGTTGCGGTCACTGTCGCGCCGAGGTCGCAAAACTGATTGCTGATTGCGGCGCCAATGTCGCCGGCGCCGCCGATCACCACGGCATGGAAGTCGGACGCAAGAGAGAAGTTTGAGCGCATTGGAGGGGTCTCGCTTCAGGATTTGAGAGGGGGAGCCGTCGATTCACGGACCACCAGGGAGAAGTCGATCTCGCGATGCATGATGGTCTGCTCGCCGGCGAGGCTGCGCACCAGATATTCCCCGGCGCGCTGCCAGGTTTCTCCGGTCGGTACGTGGATCGTGGTCAGGCTCGGCCGCAAGTGGCGGCTCCAGTCGAGATCGTCGAAGCCGACCACCGACAGGTCACGCGGCACCGAAAATCCATCGCGCTCCGCCTCGAGCAACACGCCGTAGGCGATCACATCGTTGCCGCAGACGACGGCGGTCGGACGATCCTTCAGGTTGAGGAGATAGCGGGCCGCTTCGCGCGCGTCATCCAGCGTGTAGGGCACCTCGACATGCCATTGCGGCGGAAGCTCCAGGCCGTTCTCGGTGAGCGCGCGGCGAAAGCCGGCGACGCGAGCGCTGGCGCGGTCGTTGTTGCGCTGGAGCGCCGAGACGATCCCGATGCGGCGGTGGCCAAGCTCGATGACATGCGCAGCGGCGCGATGGGCGGCCGCTTCGTTGTTGGTTCCGACGCACGGGTGGGGTCGATCAGGCTGGTAGATGCCGACATTGATGAAGGGAACCGCGTTGTCCGCAAGCAACTTGCGCAGTCCCTCGTGATGGCAATCACCGCGCAGCACAAGTCCATCGACGCCGCGGCTGATCAAATTGCGCGCTTGCTGCAATTCGACGTCGAGATCGTAGCCGCTCGTGGTGAGAAACAGCATGTATCCGACCGAGGAGAGATACTGCTGCAGCGAGGCGATGCCGCGCGCGAACATCGTGTTGTCGATGGTCGGAACGATCGCGCCAAGCGTGCGCGAGCGCCGTGACGACAGGATGCGCGCCGGCGCATGCGGAATGTAGCCGAGCGCGTCGATGGCCTGTTCGATGCGCGCCCGCAGGGAAGGGCTCACCGCATCGGGATTGTTGAGCGCGCGCGACACCGAGGCCGTTGAGACGCCGGCACGGGCTGCGACGGCGCGGATGCCCTGTTTCACGGATTTGGCGTTGGTCAATCGTATCAATGTAACGTTACATTCGATGGGGCAAACCGCGTGGTAGCGGCAATCTCGTAAATTTGCCGCAGAATATCCGGTTTGTCCATTGCTTGACACAACCGATGTGAGGTCTAGATTGTAACCGTTTTCAAGCCGCGTTCAAAATGGCCCGCCAGCTTAAGGCGGCCAGCCGGGGAGGAGAGTTCGATGAAGGTCAGGATGCTCGCGACGCACGTCGCGTTGCCCGTTCTCGCGCTTGTCGCCGTCAGCGCGCAGGCTCATGCGGCCGATTTCGACTGGATGAAGTTCAAGGGCAGGACCGTCACCTTTCTCGCCAATAACAATCCGGTCGCGCAGGCACTGCTGACCTACAAGGCCGATTTCGAGAAGCTGACCGGCATGACCCTGAAGGTCGACGGCTATCAGGAACAACAGATGCGCCAGCGTCTGGTCACCGTCATGAATGCGAACAGCGACGAGGTCGACGTGTTCATGACGCTGCCTTCGCGCGAGGGTGAGCAGTTCGCCGCGGCCGGCTGGTACGGCGATCTCACTGCGATGGCCAAGAACGAGGTAGCCAAGGAATACGACCCGGCCGGGTTGAGCCAGGCCCTGCTCAAGGCCGCGACCTTCGGCGGCAAGCTGACCAGCATGCCGATGAACATCGAAGGTCCGATCTTCTATTACCGCACCGACATCTTCAAGAAGTGCGGCATTGAGGCGCCGAAGACCATCAAGGATGTCGAGGCGGCGGCCGAGAAGATCAAGACCTGCGACAGCGCTGTCACGCCCTTTGTCTCGCGTGGCCTCAAGCCCGCGGTCGCCTACACCTTCAGCAACATGCTGCACAACATCGGAGGCAGCTACATCGCAGGCGGCAAGTCGAACCTCTGCTCGGCCAAGGGCAAGGAAGCACTCGACACCTATAGCCGGCTGCTGCGCGACTTCGGTCCGCCGGGTGTGGTCAACTACAGCTTCCAGCAGATTTCGGCGCTCTACCGCAGCGGCCGCGCCGCGATGGCATTCGAATCCTCGAACGAGTTGCGCACGGTGATGGAGGGCGGCGTGCGCCTGAAGGATACCGGCCTGTTGCCGTTCCCGGCAGGCGAGGCCGGCCAGGTGCCGACCACGATCGGCTGGGGCATGGCGGTGTCTTCGCACAGCAAGCAGCCGGACGCGGCCTGGTACTTCGTGCAGTGGGCAACCAGCCCCGAGGTGCAGAAGAAAATGGCGCTCCAGGGCATTGCCCCGCCGCGGCCGTCGGTTGCCAAGGATCCTGAGTACCGTAAATGGATCGACGAAGAACCCGTCCGCAAGGAATGGCAGGCTGCGCTCGATGTGCTGGCCACGAAGGGCTCCTCCGAGGTCGGCTATCCCATCATCGCCAATCCGGAATCGCGCGAGTTCATCGGCCAGGCCGTGCAGGACCTGATCCTGAAGCAGAAGCCGATCGACCAAGCCTGTGCCGATGCTGACAAGGCGCTCGATGCGCTGATCGCCCAGAAGTAACCGCCTGATGCTGGCAGGCTTATGCCTGCCGGCGCCTCACTCTCAAGGAAACGGACGCATGTCGGACGCGGCTGCGACACTCACGCAGGACCGGCAGAAGCTGGAAATGGCGGCGCTCTCGGCGCCGGCCGTGATCTTCACGGTCGCGATGATCGCGTTTCCGGTCGTCTATACGATCTGGCTCGGCTTCCAGACATTCTCCTCGACCGGCAAGCAGTCCTTTGCGGGCCTCGCCAATTATTCAAAGCTGATCTCCGACTACGAGTTTTGGCACGGACTCTGGATCACCATAGCGCTCTATGTGCTATCGTTGGTGCTCCAGCTCGTCTTTGGCGTGTGGCTGGCTCTGGTGTTGTTTCACGCCAGGCGCCTGCCGGGAATCGTGCGCTCGCTGTTCATCTCCCCATTCATGATGCCGCCGGTGGTGGCGGGCATGATGTGGCTGGTGATCCTCGATCCCTCGCTGGGCGCGGCCAACTACATCCTCCAGTCGCTCGGCCTGCCGCCGTCGGACTGGCTGGCGTCGCCGACGTGGGTTATCCCGACCGTCGCTCTGATCGACAGCTGGCAGTGGACGCCATATGTCGCCTTGATCGTGCTGGGCGGCCTGCAATCGCTGCCGCCGAGTGTCTACGAGGCCGCGCAGATCGACGGGGCATCGCCGTTCAAGACCTTCCAGCGCATCACGCTGCCGCTGCTGCTGCCGACCATCGTCACCGCGGCCATCCTGCGCAGCGTCGATCTCCTGCGCTTCTTCGACATCATCTACATCACCACCCAGGGCGGCCCCGGCAACGCTTCGAACACGCTCAACATCTACGGCTTCCGGGTGGGTTTCGAGTTCTTCAACATCGGTTACGCCAGCGCCCTGATGCTGACGCTGACGGCGATCGTGTTCGGCGCCGTGCTCGCCTTCAACCGCCTGCGCGGCGCCGTGGCGTGGTGATGTCATGACGGATGCCGCCAACACCGACCGCTGGATCCGCTGGCTCAACACCGTGCAGCTCGTGCTCGCCGGCGTGCTCATCATGGCGCCGACGGTCTGGATGGTGTTGTCCTCGTTCAAGCCGTCGTTCGAGGTCACGGCCTATCCGCCGACGCTGATCTTCACGCCGACGCTCGACAATTATGTCGAGCTGACCAAGACCACGCCGTTCCTCAGCTATGCGCTCAACAGCCTCATCGTCACCGTCGGCTCGACGGCGCTCGGCTTACTGTTCGGCATCCCCGCCGCTTTCGCCGTCTCCTGGACACGGATCTCGTGGCCGGCGATCCTGACGCTCGCGGCGCGCATGGCGCCGGGCACGCTGTTCCTGCTGCCGTGGTACGTCATGTTCCGGCAGGTCGGGATGATCGGCTCCTACACCGCGCTGATCCTGAGCCACGCGGTCATCACGCTGCCGATCGTGATCTGGGTGCTGCTGCCGTCCTTCGACGGCATCCCGCGCAGCGTCTTCGAGGCGGCGCAGGTCGACGGATGCAGCGTCACGCGCATCCTCTGGCGTATCGCGCTGCCGTTGGTGGCGTCCGGCGTCGCCGTCTCGGCGATCCTCGCCTTCGTCTTCTCATGGAACTACTTCCTGTTTGCGCTGGTGCTCTCCAACGGCGACACCAAGACGCTGATCGCGGCGGCCTTCAACTTCATCGGCGAAGGCTCGACGCAATGGGGCGCTCTCATGGCCGCGGCGACGCTGATCGCACTGCCGCCGCTGGTGCTGGCTGCCCTGGTTCAGCGCTGGCTGGTGTCCGGACTGACGCTCGGTGCGGTGAAAGGCTAGGTATCTGATGAACGTGTCACCCCGTCCGAATTCGATCATGCAGGCCGCGGTCTTCCACGGCGGCGACCGCATCACCATCGAGCGCGTGGCAATGCCTGACGTCGGCACAGGTGAAGTGCTCGTGCGCGCTTCGCGCACCGCGCTGTGCGGTTCGGACTTCAAGCTCTGGCACAAGGGCGCAGAGTTCACCGCCGGCCATGAGATTTTCGGCGTGGTCGAGCAGCCCGGTCACCGGCTGCATGGTCGCCGCTGTGCCGTCTATATTCCACTCCACTGCGACCATTGCGCGGCCTGCAAACGCGGCGATACCCAGATGTGCCTGGAGGTCTCCAGCTTGATCGGCTGGAACCGGCCGGGCGGCTACGCCGAATACGTGCCGGTGCCGGAAAACTGTTTGCTGCCGGTGCCCGATGACATCGAGGACAGCCTTGCGCCGCTGCTGCTCGACACCATCGGCACGTCGGGCCACGCCGTGCGTTTCGTCAGCCGCGTGGTGCCGCCCGGTGAGGCCGGACCTGTTCTTGTCATGGGCGCCGGGCCGGTCGGCCTCGGCGTCGTGCTGGCGCTCCGTGCGCTCAGCTACAACGACATCTACGTTGCCGACCCCAATGCGACGCGGTTGAAGATCGCGCAATCCTTCGGCGCGAAGGCGCATCCCGTGGGCGACGCCTCGAAGCGCTTTGCTCTCATCATGGAATGCTCCGGCGCGCATGCGGCGCGCAACCTCGGCATCGAGCTTGTCCTGCCGCGCGGCGCGCTGGTGCTGGTCGGCGAGAACGCCGCGCCCTGGACCATCGAGGAGGGCAAGGTGTTCCGCCGCAAGGACTTCTACATGATCCGGACCTTCTACTTTCCGGTCTCGGATTTCGAGCCGAACATCGAGCTGCTGCGCAAGTTCAAGGACGAATACCGCGTCCTCGTCGACGGCGAGTTCGGCCTGTCGGCCCTGCCTGAGAATTTCGCCCGCTTTGCCAGGGGCGAGCTGATCAAGCCGGTACTGGCGCTGGATTAAGCGATCATGGCCTCGATCTCGATCCGCAACCTCGTCAAGCGCTACGGCAGTTTCACTGTGATCCCCGATCTCAATCTGGAGATCGCGGACCATGAATTCGTCGTCTTCGTCGGGCCGTCCGGCTGTGGCAAGTCGACCCTGCTGCGAATCATTGCGGGTCTCGAGCCGATCACGTCGGGTGACCTCTACATCGGCGACAAGCGCGTCAACGGCGTGCAAGCTGCACAGCGCGACATCGCGATGGTGTTCCAGGACTACGCGCTCTATCCGCACATGCGCGTCTACGACAATATGTCGTTCGCATTGGAGCTGCGGGGAACGCCAAAGGCGGAGATCGATGCGCGCGTGAAGCGTGCCGCCGCACTCCTGCACATCGAGCCCTATCTCGATCGCAAGCCGAAGGAGCTCTCCGGCGGACAGCGCCAGCGCGTCGCCATGGGCCGTGCGATTGTGCGCAATCCCAAGGCGTTCCTGTTCGACGAGCCGTTGTCCAACCTCGACGCAAAACTGCGCGGACAGGTGCGGGCCGAGATCAAGGCGCTATCGCAGGAGCTCAAGACCACCATGGTCTTCGTGACCCATGACCAGATCGAGGCCATGACGATGGCCGACCGGATCGTGGTGCTCCAGAACGGGACGATCCAGCAATACGACACGCCGGAGACGGTCTACGAGCGGCCGGCCAACCAGTTCGTCGCCGGCTTCATCGGCTCGCCCGCCATGAACTTCTTCCCGGTCGAATGGCGTGAGGAGCGCGCGATCCTTTCGCAAGGCGCAACGGCGGTGCCGCTGGACGGTGAGGCCGCAAGCCGTCTGCAGCAGGCGGGAAATGCCGTGCTCGGCATCCGTCCTGAACATTTTGCCGTCACGACCGATGCGGCGGACGGCATCGCCATCAACGTCAAGCTGGTCGAGCCGCTCGGCTCGGATACGCTGATCCATTTCGATCTCGCCGGCGTCTCCGCGATCGCAAGGGTCGATCCGTCGTTGCGACCAAAGCCCGGCGATCGCCTTAGCTTGCGGCCGCAGCCGGGCAAGACGCATTTGTTCGATGCAGCGAACGGGCAGGTCTTGCGGTGAGCGCGTCGGCGAACATAGCAGCTCTTTCGGCGCTCGCGGATGTGGCGACGGGAGCCAGGGGCGTCCAGATGATCTGCCTTGGGCTATCCGCGCTCGATCAGGTCTGGCGCGTCGATCGGCTCTTTGCGGGCAACAGCGAGAAGATAAAGGCCATCGACTACGGTACCCTTGGCGGCGGAATGGCCGCCAATGCCGCGGTCGCGGTCGCACGGCTCGGTGCCTCCGTCGCGTTCTGGGGGCGGGCAGGGGACGATGCCGCCGGGCACGAGATGCGGTCGGCTTTTGCGGCCGAAGGTGTCGACGTCGAGAATTTCCGGCTGTTTCCCGATGGCCGCTCATCGGTCTCGGGGATCATTGTCGACAGTTCGGGCGAGCGGCAGATCGTGAACTTCCGTGGTCTGTTTCCGGAAGCGGCCGATTGGCTTCCGCTTGAAGCCGTCGCTCGCGCATCCTCGGTGCTGGCCGATCCGCGTTGGGTGGAGGGCGCCGCGACGCTGTTTCGCGAGGCGCGTGCGCGCGGCATTCCGACGGTGCTCGACGGCGACATGGCTGATGCCGAGGTATTCGAGCGACTGCTGCCCCTGACCGACCATGCGATCTTTTCCGAGCCTGCGCTCGCTTCTTTCGCCGGGTCTGCCAAAGACGAATCTCTCGCAGCACTGGCGCGGCTGGGCTGCAGTGTCATCGCCGTCACGCGCGGCGAGGGCGGCGTCAGTTGGTACGAGAATGGCCAGCTGCACCGGCACGCCGCCTATGCCGTCGATGTCGTCGATACCACCGGCGCCGGCGACGTCTTCCATGGCGCCTATGCCCTTGCGATCGGCGTCGGCCTCGATGTGCGCAACGCCATGGCGTTTTCTGCAGCCACGGCCGCGATGAAATGTCGCCACGCCGGTGGCCGCAACGGAATCCCCACCATCAACGACTGTCTTGCATTCATGAGGACGAAGCCATGAGAACGATTGGAAAGAACCGCGGGCTGGGCCGCCTTGCTGACGCGGAAGGCCACTTTCGCATGGTCGCGCTGGATCAGCGGCCGCCGCTGTTCGATGCCATTGCGAAGGCGAAGGGAATCACGCGGGATCAGGTCGAATATTCCGACGTCACGGCGGCCAAGCGGCTCCTCGTGGAGAACCTCGCACCGCATTGCAGCTCGATGTTGTTCGACCCGAATTTTGCCGTGCCCGCAGCGATCGATCTGTTGCCGCCGCGCTGCGGCCTGATCATGACGCTGGAGGAGCATCGCGTCGAGGAGACCGCGGGCGGTCGCAAGTCGCGCGCGATCGCCAACTGGAGTGTGGAGAAAATTCGCGCCATGGGCGGCGACGCCGTCAAGGTGCTGGCCTGGTATCGGCCGGATGCGGACGCCGCGGTCAATGAGCATCAGAAGCGCTTCGTGCGCGAGATTGGCGAGGAGTGCGCCCGCCACGACGTTCCCTATGTTCTTGAACTGCTGGTCTATCCGTTCCTTGGCAGCGCCAATCACACCGCCGATTACGTGGAATCGCCCGGCAAGCTGCCGGGCCTCGTCATCGATAGCGTGCGCGAGTTTGCCAAGCCCGAATACGGCGTCGATCTCCTGAAGCTTGAGAGTCCCCTCGCGGCCAACAGCCTGCCGGCCCGTGACGGCAGCGCCGAAGCCACGGCCGCGCAGAAGGAATTCGATGCAATCGGCGATATCTGCCGCGAGCGGAGCATTCCCTGGGTCCTGCTGTCGGGCGGCGCCGCGCCGGAAAAATTCGAGCGTGTCCTCGACTTCGCCTATGCCGCGGGCGCGGGCGGTTTCCTGGCCGGTCGCACCATCTGGCTCGATGCCGTCCTGAAGAATTTCCCGGACCTTGCGGCGGTTTCGGCGGGCCTGCGCAAGGATGGCCTCGGCGTGCTTGAGCGGCTCAACAAGCTGACGACGGCCAAGGGCACGCCGTGGAAAGCGCGCTTTCCGGTATTCACTGACATCAAGCAGGAGGGTGACTTCGCGCGCGCCTATTGAAACGGTGACGGCTCCACGTGTCTTGGTGGGCCCGGCAGGACTCGAACCTGCAACCAGACCGGTTATGAGCGGCGGAGCAAGATCAGCTTCGTTGATCTAGCTGCACCATGCTTGAGTTCGATGGCGTTCGTCGCGCTTTGGTGAGGTCGTTTTCTGGCGCGAAACCGGTGCGGTTCGCGGCAATGGCGGATTTCGGCCGAAGCTGAGGCTGCTCGCGCGCCCAATCGCTTTGTTGAACGTTCAGTAAAGTGGTATACTAAACATGCTGGCCGCGGCTGACCTTCCGGCTTCCCTGTTATCAGGACGGACCGAATTGCGTCCTCCGGACCAGGTCGCAATCGTTGTTCGCCGCATTCGCTGCAATTATGGGGAAGTTGCTGCATTGCAAACGTCGACGCTTGCGCGTGCGAGCGTCGGGAATATTTTCGCCAAGGTCGCGAGAACCGGCTTGACGGGCCAAAAAATTTAGTACTACGTTTAGTAATACAAAAAACTAAACATCGCGCATCGAGCGCCGATGTGCAGGAGGAGCCCAAGCCATGCCGGAGCCGTCTCCGGCAGCGGTCCGTCTCGTCCTTCACTCATCGCTCCTCAAACTCGGTTTCAGGGTCTTGGCGTCGCTCCGGCAGGGCGCGCCGAGCGGGTTGGATGCTTCAACGAGAGAGGAAACGGATATGCGGACATTCAATTGGCTGAGAAGCTCGGCGGCCACCACGGTTCTCGGGGCGGCGCTGCTGGGGATATTTGGCGGAGGCGAAGCTGCGGCCCAGGGTAAGCAGCTCACGCTGTGCTGGGCGGCATGGGATCCGGCCAACGCGCTGGTCGAACTCGGCAAGGATTTCACCAAGCAATCCGGCATCGAGATGAAGTACGAGTTTGTCCCCTGGACGAGCTACGCGGATCGCTTCCTCAACGAGCTCAACTCCCACGGCAAGCTCTGCGACCTGATCATCGGCGACAGCCAGTGGATCGGCGGCGCCGCCGAGAACAAGTGGTACGTCAAGCTCAACGATTTCTTCGACAAAGAGCACATCTCGATGGACGACTTCGTCCCGGCGACCGTTGTCGGTTATTCGCAGTGGCCGAAGAATTCGGCGAACTACTGGGCGCTGCCGGCGATGGCCGACGCCGTGGGCTGGACCTATCGCAAGGACTGGTTCTCGCGGCCCGACATTCAGTCGGCTTTCAAGGCCAAGTACGGTCGTGATCTGGCGCCGCCGAAAACCTATGACGAGTTGAAGCAGATCGCGGAGTTCTTCCAGGGCCGCGAGATCGACGGCAAGAAGGTCTACGGCGCCTACATCTTCACCGAGCGCGGCTCCGAAGGCATCACGATGGGCGTGACCAACGTCCTCTACAATTACGGCTTCAGCTACGACAATCCGAAGAAGCCGTACCAGATGCAGGGCATCGTCAATTCCGCCGAGGCGGCCAAGGGGCTCGAATTCTACAAGGAGCTCTACAAGTGCTGCACCGCGCCGGGCATGACCAACGCCTACATGCAGGAAGGGCTCGATGCCTTCAAGTCGGGCCAGGTGGCGATGCAGATGAACTGGTTCGCCTTCTTCCCCGGCCTCTACAAGGATCCGAATGTGGGCGGCGACAAGATCGGCTTCTTCGTCAATCCGGCTGGCCCGAACGGGCACTTCACCCAGCTCGGCGGACAAGGCATCTCGGTGGTTGCGACCTCCGACCGCAAGGACGACGCGCTCGCCTATATCAAGTGGTTCGCGCAGCCCGCCGTGCAGCAGAAATGGTGGCAGATCGGCGGCTACTCGGCGCTCAAGGCGGTGGTCGACGCGCCGGACTTCCCGAAGAGCGCGGCGTTCGCGCCGCAATTCCTGGAGTCGATGGGTATCGTCAAGGACTTCTGGGCCGAACCGTCCTACGCCCAGCTGCTGCTTGATATGCAGAAGCGGGTGCACGACTACGTCGTCGCCGACAAGGGCACGGCGCAGCAGGCGCTCGATCTCCTGGTCAAGGACTGGACCAAGGTGTTCAAGGAACAGGGCAAGCAAGTCGCCTCGCAATAGCCCGAACGCCGCGTCCCAACTGAACTGGCTTCCCCGAGGTCAGCCTCGGGGAAGACGAACCAGCCGATGGACAAGATGACGACGATCCTGCAACCCGACCATGCTACGATCCCGGGCGTGAGCGAGCCCGCCAAATCCCGCGCCGTGCGCCGCGGCCATGGTCTGTCCGACCGGACCATCGCGTGGCTGTTCGTCGCGCCGACGATTGCGCTGCTGCTCGCGATCAACATCTTTCCGCTGGTCTGGATGATCCGGCTGTCCTTCACCAGCCTCAACCTCAGCATGTCCTATCTGCCGCTGCGGTTTGTCGGGCTCGACAATTTCAGCGACATACTCAACGACGAGGACGTCTGGTTCCGGCTCCAGACCACCGCGCAATTCGTGATCTGCTCGGTCGCCTTGCAGGTCGTGGTCGGCTTTGGGCTCGCGCTTCTGATCAACCGTCAGTTCCGCGGCCACAGCTTCTGGACCACGATCATCCTGCTGCCGATGATGCTGTCGCCGGCGGTTGTCGGTAATTTCTGGACGCTGCTGCTGCAGCCGCAGATCGGCCCGTTCAACTATCTGATCAGCTTGTTCACCGGTGTGCCGCCGAGCTCTTTCAGCATGACAGGGCAAGTCGCGCTCGCGCCATGGACCATCGTGCTCGTCGACACCTGGATGTGGGCGCCGTACGTGATGCTGATCTGTCTCGCCGGGCTGCGCTCGATCCCGGATTACATCTACGAGGCGGCCGAAGTCGATCGTGCCTCGGCCTGGCGGCAGTTCTGGTCGATCACGCTGCCGATGACGGTGCCGTTCCTGATGCTGGCGGTGCTGTTTCGCGCGATCGAGAACTTCAAGATGTTCGACATGGTCAACCTGCTGACCTCGGGAGGGCCGGGGTCGACCACCGAGCTCGTATCGATCACGCTGAAGCGTGCGGCATTCGAGAAGTGGCGCACCGGCTATTCCTCCGCGCTCGCCATCATCCTGTTCGTGACCGTGTTCGGGGCCGCCAACATCTACGTCAAAGCGCTCAACAAGGTGAAGCAACGATGACCGCTGCCGTAGCCAAATCGGTCCTGGCCAGATCCAGCGCACACTCGATCGTCGAGGCCTCGCCGCGCACCAAGGCATTCGCTGGTGCTCTCGTCATCCTCTATGCGTTGATCACGATCCTGCCGCTGGTCTGGATCGTCGCCACCGCCTTCAAGTCGCAAAGCGATGCCATCGCCTATCCGCCCAAGGTGATCTTCGAGCCGACGCTCGAAGGTTATGTCAACCTGTTCACGGTGCGCACCCGCCAGACACCTGATTTCATCGCCAAGTTGCCGCCCCCGGAGACCTGGTATGACAAGCTGGTCCGCAAGCATGACATGGTCATTGCCGGACCGTCCAAAGTCGTCCCGCGCTTCGTCAACTCGCTCATCATCGGGTTCGGTTCGACCTTCCTCGCCGTCTTCCTCGGTACGCTCGCGGCCTACGCCTTCTCGCGCTTCCGCATTCCGCTGGCGGACGATCTCCTGTTCTTCATTCTGTCGACGCGGATGATGCCGCCGGTCGCGGTCGCGATCCCGATCTATCTGATGTACCGGCAGCTCAACCTGACCGACACCAGGCTCGGAATGATCCTGCTCTATACCGCCGTGAACGTCTCGCTCGCGGTCTGGCTGCTCAAGGGGTTCATCGACGAGATCCCACGCGAGTACGAGGAGGCGGCTCTCGTCGACGGCTACACGCGACTGCAGGCGCTGCGCAAGGTGGTGCTGCCGCAGGCCGTCACCGGAATTGCGGCGACCGCGATCTTCTGCCTGATCTTCTCCTGGAATGAATACGCCTTCGCGGTTCTGCTGACCAGCGGCGAGGCGCAGACCATGCCGCCCTTCATCCCTTTCATCATCGGTGAGGGCGGGCAGGACTGGCCGGCGGTTGCCGCCGCGACCACGCTGTTCGTCGTCCCGATCGTCATGTTCACCGTGCTGCTCCGCAAGCATCTGTTGCGCGGCATCACCTTCGGAGCGGTGCGCAAATGAGCGGTTCAGCTGTTGTTAAGGAGGCCAAGGGAACCAAGGGGACATTGCACCGCTTCTTCAGCCGCGGGCGCTGGGAGGCCGTTGCGATGACCCTGATCGGGGGCGGCATCTTCATGCTGGTGCAGCCCTTCTCGATCGATCTCTACAGCTATTCATTCGTGACGATTCTGGCCGGCACGGTAGGCTTCGTCGTCGTCAGCCACTTTCCGGAATAGGGACATGGCTCAGATCCGCATCGAAAATCTTCGCAAGTCGTTCGATCAGTTCACCGCGGTGGAAGGGTCGACCTTCACCATCGACGACGGCACTTTCTTCGCGTTGCTCGGCCCTTCCGGCTGCGGCAAGACCACCACCTTACGCATGATTGCTGGCCTCGAGCTGCCGACCGAGGGCAAGATCCTGCTCGACGGGGAGGACGTCACGTTCCACCGCGCCGCCGCCCGCGATATTGCGTTCGTGTTCCAGCTGTTCGCGCTCTATCCGCATATGAATGTCGGGCAGAATATCGGCTTCCCGCTGAAGTGCCAGGGCATGGCGCGGCACGAGATTCGCGAGCGGGTGCAGGAGACCGCGCGGATGCTGCGGATCGAGCATCTGCTGTCGAGCAAGACATCAAAGCTCTCGGGCGGCGACCGCCAGCGTGTCGCGCTCGGGCGAGCCATGGTGCGGCGCCCGAAGGCCTTCCTGATGGACGAGCCGCTGGGCGCGCTCGACGCCGAGTTTCGTCATCTGATGTGCGGCGAGCTGCGCGATTTGCACGATCGCATCAAGGCGACCACGGTCTATGTCACCCACGACCAGCTCGAAGCGATGTCGATGGCCGACCAGATTGCGATCATGAACAAGGGGCGCGTGGAACAGATCGGCACGCCGCAGGAGGTCTACGACCGGCCCGCCAGCATGTTCGTGGCCGACTTCATCGGCTCGCCTCCGATGAACTTCCTGCGCTTCGAGGGCGGCCTGCGATCTGGTGACCGGGCGATCAATTTTCACGACACCAGGCTCGTGGTGCCCGAGATCCGCGAGGACCGCCCCAGCGCTGCGCTGGCCCTCGGGATTCGTCCAGAACATATTCGATTCACCGACGCCGGATCCGTTCGCGGCGAGGTGTTCGGCGCGGAATATCTCGGCACGACGCAGATCGTCACGATCGACACGGCCTATGGACGGGTCGCGGCGCGGCTGCCGTCGAGCGCCTCGGTGCGGATCGGAGAGACCGTCGGCCTCGAATTCAACTCCGTTCGACTCTCATTGTTCGATGCCGGCAGCGGCCTTGCGATCAGGACCGCCGGCGAGGAGGGAGGGCGCCATGGTTGACGTCAGCTTGCGCAACATCAGCAAGCGCTTCGGCGCGGTGGAGGCGGTGCGCGACCTCTCACTGACGGTGAACGACGGTGAGTTCCTCGTCCTGCTCGGGCCGAGCGGTGCCGGCAAGACCACGACGCTGCGGCTGATCACCGGGCTCGAGAGCCCCGACGCCGGTTCGGTCATGATCGGCGGGCGCGACGTGACGCATGATCCGCCGGGTGCACGGGACATCGCATTCGTGTTCCAGCAATATTCGCTGTATCCGCATATGTCGGTCTATGACAACCTCGCGTTCCCGCTGCGCTCTCCTGCGCGGCGCGTGCCGGAGCCACAGATCCGCAAGCGTGTCGAGCAGACCGCAGAGCTCCTGCATATCGCCAGCAAGCTGAATAATCGCGCCACCCGTCTGTCGGGAGGTGAGATGCAGCGGGTCGCGATCGGCCGCGCGCTGGTGCGCGATCCCTCGATCTATCTGATGGACGAGCCGCTGTCGTCGCTGGATGCAAAGCTCCGCGCCGAGCTTCGCCTCGAGCTGAAGCGGATCCAGCTCGAGCTCGGCGCGACCATCCTGTATGTGACCCACGATCAGGTCGAAGCCATGACGATGGCATCGAGGATCGGCGTGATCAAGGACGGCCGGCTGCTTCAGCTCGGCACGCCGAGGGAGATCTACGAAAATCCATCCAGCAGCTATGTCGCGTCGCGGCTCGGGACGCCGCAGATCAATTTCCTGCCCGCACGGCTGCTGTCCGATATGGCGATACCGCCGGAAACGGAGACGGTCGGCATCCGCACCGAGCACCTTCAGATCGCCGCGCGCAACGGCGGGCAGATGGTCGGTCGGGTGCATCGCGTCGAGCATCTCGGCGAGCAGAATCACGTTCACCTCGACTATAAGGGCGAAACGCTGGTGACGCTGGCGGATCCGCACCAACCGCTGCGGGCCGGCCAGGAGGTTGAATTGCAACTGGTGCGTCCGCTGTGTTTCGACCGGGCGGGGCAACGCATCGGCGCGATGGTCCAATAGGGGAGCGAGAGGTTCAGATAGATGTCTGTGCAACCGGAGACATTCAAGTCGCTGCTCAAGGCGGCCGCCGAGCAGGTCATCGCCAGCGCGCCGGAGCTCACGAGCCTGGACCAGGCGATCGGCGACGGCGACCACGGGACCAACATGAAGCGCGGCTTCGAAGCCGTACTCGGCAAGCTCGATGCCATCTCGGCGCAGCCGCTCAACGAGGCATTCAAGGCGATTGGCAAGACCCTTGTCATGACGGTCGGCGGCGCCTCCGGCCCGCTTTATGGCAGTTTCTTTCTCGCCGCGGGCGAGGCGCTGTCGCAAGACAAACACCTGCCCGACGATCTCGCCGACGTGTTCGGTAGCGGAGTGGACGCGGTGAGCGCGCGCGGCCGCTCGCAGGCCGGCGAGAAGACGATGCTCGATGTGCTCGTTCCGGTGCTGGAGACACTGAAAGCGGGCGCCGGCCAGCCCGATCTGATCGAGCGGGTGCGCATCACCGCGGCTGAAGCGGTTGAGCGCACAGTGCCGATGCAAGCCACCAAGGGCCGGGCGTCGTTCCTCGGTGCGCGCAGCGTCGGTCATGTCGATCCGGGGGCACGATCGAGCTGCGTTCTGCTGCACGCTGTGTGCGCTGGCCTGGAGGCGCGGCAATGACCGATACCGTAGGGATCGTGATCGTCTCGCATTCCCGGGATATCGCCAAGGGAACCGCGGACATGGTGCGGCAGATGGTCGGCAGCGAGGTCAAGGTCGCCTTCTGCGGCGGCAATCCCGATGGTGGTCTCGGCACCAGCGTGCCGCTGATCATCGACGCCATCAACGATGCCTGGTCGTCAAAAGGCGTTGCTGTGCTTGTCGACCTCGGCGGCGCCGAGACGAACAGCGAAATGGCGGTCGAAATGCTGGAGCCGGCGCGGCGTGATCTCGTTGTCGTCTGCAACGCCCCGATCGTCGAGGGCGCCGTCATGGCGGCGACCGAAGCTGCGGGCGGCAGCTCGCTGGCCCAGGTCAGGGCCGTGGCCGAGGAACTCTCTGCCGACTGAGCCGGCGGGGAAGCGATGATGGATGATGAGCATGCTTGATAAAGCGGACGAACAGATCTTCACCGGCAGTGTGCGGTTGGTGCATGCGGTTGGCATGCACGCGCGCCCCGCGGTCAAGCTGACCAAGCTCGCCAAGAAGTTCCAGGCTCAGATCTCGGTGCGGGTCGCGGGCGCGCCTGAATGGATCAATGCCAAGAGCGTGGCCAAGATCATGGCAATGCGCGCGGCACATGGCAGCACGATCGAGATCAAGGCCTCCGGTAGCGATGCCGAGGCCGCGGTCGCGACGCTGGTCGATCTGATCGCAAGCGATTTTCCGGATGGAGCACCATAGCATGCAGGGCGGCGCTGCAGGTCTGGCCTACCGCGGCAGGACCGCCTCGATCGGCTTTGCCCATGGCCCGTTTGTCCGTGTCGATGCGGGCGCGGCCGGCGAGCGCGTGGCCGGCACACTGGTCGAGGAGGCGCTGGCCTTGCGCAATGCGATCGACGTCGCGAGTGGCCAGATCGCGGATCTTGCCGCCAGCGCCGGCGGCGAAGCTGCGCAGATTCTCGAATTCCAGGTTGCGCTGCTGGAGGATGAGGATTTGATCGAGGCGATCTTCGCGTCGATCGGCGAGGGACGTCCGGCCGATGTCGCATGGCGTTCGACGCTCGACGCGCACATCGCCGACTACAATTCCGCACCGGACGACTATCTGAAAGCGCGTTCCTCCGATCTTGCGGATTTGCGCGACCGCGTGGTCCACATTCTGCGCGGCGACCAGGGGCAGCCGCTGAAGATCCCGAGCGGGGGCGTGGTCTGCGCCGACGATCTGCCGCCATCGCGATTCCTCGAGATTGACTGGTCCGGCGGCGGCGGCCTGGCGCTGTTGCGCGGCAGCCCGACCAGCCATGTCGCGATGCTGGCGCGCGCGCGCGGCATCCCGATGGTGGTGCAGCTCGGTTCAATTCCAGACATCGGCACCATGGCGTTGCTCGACGGCGAAGGCGCGATGCTGGAGCTCGATCCCAATGCCGAACAGGTCCGTACTTTCGAGAAGCGGCGCGACAGCCATCTCAAGAGCAGGGCATCCGCGCGCGCGACCCTGCGGCGGCCGACAGCCTCCTGGCGCGGCGAGCGGATCAAGCTCTTCATCAATATCCAGCGCGTCGAGGATCTCGAGCATGCCGACGCGCAATATGCCGACGGCATCGGCCTGATGCGCACCGAGTTCCTGCTGACGGAGCGCGGTGGCCTGCCCGACGAAGAGACACAGTTTCAGGCTTACGATGCGGTGTTGCGTTGGGCAGACCGGCGACCGGTCACCATTCGCACGTTTGACGCGGGCGGCGACAAGCCGGTGCCGGGCTTCACGGTGGACGGCGAAGCCAATCCGTTCCTCGGGGTGCGCGGCCTGCGCCTGTGCCTCGCCCGGCCCGAGATCTTTGCGGTTCAGCTCCGCGCGCTGGCGCGGGCCGCGGTGCGCGGCAATCTCAAGGTCATGTTCCCGATGATCACATCGGCGGACGAGCTCGAGGCGGGACGGAAGCTGTTCGCCGATCTCGTGCAGCGCTTGCAGGCGGACGGCATTGCCGCGATGCTTCCCGAGCTGGGAATCATGGTCGAAGTCCCGGCGGCGGCCCTTGCGGTATCTAGCTTCAAGGCCGCCTTCTTCTCGATCGGCTCGAACGATCTCGCGCAATATGTCCTGGCTTGCGATCGTTCCAACGGAGCTCTTGCCCCATTGATGGACCCTCTGCATCCCGCAGTGCTCGAACTGATCGCGCGGACCGCGGAGCACGGCCGCCGCGCCGCCATCAGTGTCAGCCTCTGCGGCGACATGGCCGGTGATCCGCGCTGCCTGCCCGCTCTGCTGAATTGCGGACTGCGCGAATTGTCCGTGAACGCCTCGGCGCTGGCGCAGATCAAGCACACCATCGACCGGCTGAGCAGCGGAGGCGGCCTTGGCTGACACGGCGGCCGATGACGCGCCCGAAGCCGGCGCGGTCGCAGTCTACAAGCGCATCTTCAAGGAAGTCCTTGAGAGCCGCCCGTCCGGCATGCGGCTGCGGCTGGCCCATGCCATGGGAAAGAACCGCAGCTTCGTCAGCCAGATCAGCAACCCGGCCTATCCGGTGCCGATCCCGGTGCAGCATCTCAACACGATCTTCGATGTCTGCCACTTTCCGCCACAGGCGAAGGCAGCCTTCCTTCGCGCCTATGCGCGCGCACATCCGCGCCGCGTCGGCCGGTTGAGCGAAGGCTCGCACGAGCGGACGCTGACGCTGCATCTGCCAGACTTCGGCAGCGCCAAGCGCAACGCCGAGCTCGACACGCTGCTCCAGGAGTTCACGCGGCGACTGATTGCCATCATGCGGGAAAAATAGGCGAGAAACGCCAAACGGACCAAGCGGGGAGGACACCATGAAGAAGTTCATCAATTCGGTCGACAACGTGCTCGGCGAAAGCCTCGACGGTTTCGCGGCCGCGCACGCCGATCTGGTTGTGCTGGGCGCCGAGCGCAAATTCGTCCGCCGCCGCGAGCTGAACTCGAAGAAAGTTGCGCTGGTCTCGGGCGGCGGCAGCGGGCACGAGCCGCTGCATGCCGGCTTCGTTGGCTACGGCATGCTGGATGCCGCCTGTCCCGGCCAGGTGTTCACTTCGCCGACGCCGGACCAGATCGTCGAGGCCGCACAGGCGGTCGCGGGCGATGCCGGCGTTCTCTTCATCGTCAAGAACTATGCTGGCGACCGCATGAACTTCGAGATGGCAGCCGAGATCGCCGAGGGTCGTATCGCCACCATCGTGACCGATGACGATGTGGCGGTCGAGAAGTCGACCTACAGCGCCGGGCGGCGCGGCGTCGCCGGCACGTTGATTGTCGAGAAGATCGTCGGCGCCGCGGCCGAGAAGGGCGCCGATCTCAAGACCTGCGTGGCGCTCGGCGAGCGCATCAACGCACAGACGCGCTCGATGGGCGTTGCGCTGACCAGCTGCACCGTCCCGGCTGCGGGCACGCCGACCTTTGCACTTGCCGAAGACGAGATGGAGATGGGGGTCGGCATTCACGGCGAGCCGGGCCGCCGCCGCGTCAAGCTTGCGGAGGCCGATGCGATCGCATCGGAGATGACGGCAGCGATCGCCGGCGATCTCGCGGCGCCCGCGGGCTCCGAGGCCCTGCTGCTCGTCAACGGCTTCGGCGGCACGCCGACGATCGAGCTCTATCTGATGTACAACGCGACGCGCCGGATGCTCGAGGAGCGGGGCCTGCGCATCGCCCGTTCGCTGGTCGGCAGCTATGTCACATCGCTGGACATGGCGGGTTGCTCGCTCACCGTAAGCCTGCTCGATAGCGAGACCACCGGGCTCTGGGATCATCCCGTGCGTACGGCCGCATTGAAATGGTGACTGCCGTGGTGGGCGGCCGCTGATTTTCAGATTGCGCCCCGATCGACGATGGGCCGGGGTCTCAGGCATGCACCGGAAGTCTGCCGGTTCACCCTCCCTGAAACTTGCCGTGTCCTTCGGGCGCGGCATCTTTTTTGCGTGGAGGAGACAAGGGCTTCGGCGATCGTGAGTGCCAAGCCATTGATTTATTGCTGGGCCCGGCAGGACTCGAACCTGCAACCATGAACGGGCATAGCGGTTCGGTTGTGAATTCGCTCCTGGATGCTTGCTCCACAATTCGCCTGACGCGGAGCATTTGGACTGTTCGGACGGCGTTAAGAGGCAGCAGAACCGAGTGAAGGATGAGGATTGGATACAAGCCGTCGAAGAACGCGTATGCGATGAACGCGACATTGCTCAAGATGGCCGTGATCCTGAGCTGGAGCATCGTCCTCATGCAAAACGTGGCGAAGACGAGAAGAGATGCGAGATAGCCGGCGGCTTCAACCCAGGATTTCGAGCCGCAAAGCAGAACGTCTGAGCAGCGCATTTCCGCGTCCTTCTATGAACTTGACCCTGAAGAGCGCGACGAGCCCTGCACATGTGGCTCAACGGGCTTGGATACCGAAGCAAGCGCAAAATCAGATGCTGATCGGCTAGAAGAATCCGGCACTAAGATCCAGCCCATAAGTCATCGACAGCAGCCACACCAAGAGGGCGGCTCCACAGAACAACGCGGTCTGCTTGAGGACGTTTGCCTGCAATGACGATGCGGGGAATACCCGGACAAAAGCGTTTGCAATCGCAGCAGTTGCAGCGGCGCGCATGATGATCTCCAGGAGTTGGCTAATGACTGGGCGTCAGCGAGCCTCGTGCTTCACGCACGAGCCCGCGATTCGGCTCTCGGCGACGGGGGCTTCTTCGATCTCCCAGAATGCCCAGACAAAGCAGGGCCCAAGGCAAACCGAAATCAGCATGAGCAAAGATGCCCGATCGTGAACGGTCTGGATCCACAATTTCCAATGCAAATGAAATCTCGGCTCCAGGCAAATGGTGCGCCAACAGCGCCTCGATCAGGGAATGTTGATCGCCGGCAGCGGGCCAGTGGGGCGGATCAACGCTTTAGCAGGTTGCTCCTGCGTGAAGGCCGCGAGTGCAATCAAAACGGCGCATAATAGGGCGATGAAAAAGCCGAGACGCCACCGCCGCTCCGTCCGGTCGTCGTCGGGCGTGTCAAGCCGGCGCGCGCCCGTTGCTGTGCGCATCGTTAATCTCCGAATATCGTGACGGTGAGAAGGCCAGTCTTCCCAACACCCGCACTGAATATCTCGCCAGTTGATGCGTCTGGGAACTACCTAGAAAGGTGGTCCGGTGTCTCCTATGCTCGAAGGTCGGTGATCTGCGCACTCGTTTCGGGGGGGACATGTATCTATCCACGGATTCCACCAATCCGCAGAATCAAGATGTCTATGCACTCTGGGATCGGCTGGCCGAGTTTTCCGTCGGCGACGGCGACGCCGCACTGACACATCTGCTAGCCGCACTGCGTACCATGTTGTCGGCACGCAATGTGCTATGGGGTGTGGTCGTGCGATTGCCGTCGCCGAAGCGGGCCGATCCCTTGCTCGGTTGGCGTCCGCGCCTCGTCCGGGTGCTGGACCCGATACCGGCGGTGGCAGCATCCGTGCAGAAGCAGTTCGATACGCTCTGGTCCCGCGACGTCGACCTGTCTCAGATCCTTTCCATGTCGGGAGATGAGCCGTTCCGGGTCCGCCTGCTGTTCGAAGCGCTGCCGCCGGAATGGTTCGAGGGCGAGCACTATCGGCGGCACTATCTGGACGTCGGATTCGCCGACAGCATCTCCGTGCGCATTGCGCTCAACGACGACGTGAGGATTCGCCTGTTCGTATTTCGCGATGCGGAGGCCCCTCGCTTCTCGGCACAGGACGGCCAGCGTCTGGGCTTCGTGATGCGCGGGTTGAGATGGTTTCACCGTCAGCAACTGCTCAGCCACGGCCTGCTCATCGCCAATGCACCCCTGACACCTGCTGAACGCAGGGTGTTGCTCGCACTGCTCGACGGGCACACGGAAAAGCAGATCGCGCAGAGGCTTGACCAAAGTCCGAACACCACGCATTTCCACGTCAAGTCGATCTACGCCAAGTTCGGCGTGCGTAATCGCTCGGCGCTCACCGCGCTGTGGCTCGGCAAGCTGCGATAACGAACTTACAGTTGATTTGCTGGTGGGCCCGGCAGGACTCGAACCTGCAACCAGACCGTTATGAGCGGCAGGACAAGGGATGCGGTCGTTGATTTTTCAGCATTTTTCGTGATGTTTGACCGCGTTTATCGCTCTTGGAGGGATCGTTTCTGGTGCGAAACTGGTGCGGTTGGCCTGGCTTTCGATCCCGACCGCTGAACGGCCTGGCTCGTAGGTTCGACTTCCACTCTCTCCGCCAATTCTACGCCACAGTTCTCCCCAGTATCCGATTGTTCGAATCTACCGCGAAAACTCCGCGATGTTGCGCTAATTCCTCGCGAAAGCTGTAGTTATTTCGCCGTGGGTCAGGAGGAGGGTTCTTCCGCCACAACACTCTTCTCCTTTCTGTCCCATTGCTCGAATCGACAGCACAATCAACGGGTAGCGCGATAAAGGCTGTTGCGGTTAGTCCGAGATGGTAGCTCTAATCGCCGCGCAAACCGTAGCTTTTGACTGTGGGTTCGCCGGACGGATTTCGCGAGCGGAATACATGGCCGTCCTCGCTCAAACGGTACGCCCTCCCCGACGACTTCAACGGGACGGCGATCAGCTCTGCGATGCCATTTCCGGTTCTTGCAGGATTCTTCCGACTGAGCGGGAGCCGAGCCCGCAGTGCACCAGGTGACGGAGGCAATTGTAGACCTGCGCGGTCGAACACAATTCGATATCAACGGACTCGACAGCGTCTCTAACATCATGATCGCTGATGACATTGCAGGAGCAGATGATCATTGTAATTGCGCCTTCTGGCATCCGGGATCGTGGGAGCGCCCAGGTTGCGGGATGCACCGTCCACGTCAGGGCAGTTTGGCTCATGGAATAACTCGATGACGACGCGAAGCGTTTTGCACGTTTCGTCGTCGTCATCATCTGACCTCGCCAACGTTGACGCGAGGCGATCAGTGATATCCGACTTCGGCCTTGACCTTTCCGCGGAACACCCAATACGACCAACTCGAATAGGTCAGGATGACGGGCAGCAGGAATAGCGTTCCGACCAGCAGGAAGGCCTGGGTGCGCGGCGAGGAGGCTGCCTCCCATAGCGTCAGTTGGTAGGGCACGATCATCGGATAGAGGCTGACGGCCATGCCGATGTAGGTCAGGACGAAGAGCCCGATCGCACTGAAGAATGGCGCGGCCTCAGCCTTGCCGTTGAGGGATCGCCAAGTCCAGAGCGCAACCACGCCTGACAGCACCGGCACCGGCAGGAACAGCACGAAATTGGGCAAGCTGAACCAGCGCGCCGCCACCGCGGGGCTCATGATCGGTGTCCAGACGCTCACGATGGCGATCGCAGACACGACACCGATGAGACAGACGCGGCCGGAACGACGTGCCGCGGCCTGGACATCACCCTCGGTTTTCAGGATGAGCCAGCCAGCGCCGAGAAGGCCGTAGCCGAACATCAGAGCGACGCCGGTCAGAACGGAGAAGGGCGTGAGAAACGCAAAGGACGTTCCCGCGAATTGTCCGTTTTGAACCGGAAAACCCTGGACGAATGCACCAAGCACGACCCCTTGCGCGAAGGTGGCGATCGCGGATCCGTAGCAGAATGCGCGATCCCAGACCGTCTTGTTCTCGGCGTCGCGAACGCGAAATTCGAACGCAACGCCGCGAAACACCAGTCCAAGCAGCATGACCAGAATCGGGAAATACACGGCCGGTATGATGACCGCGAAGGCCTTGGGAAACGCGGTGAGGAGGCCAAGGCCGCCAAGCACCAGCCAAGTCTCGTTGCCATCCCAGATGGGGGCAATCGAGTTCATGATGGTGTTGCGAGAGTGCTTGTCGCCCGCCAGGCCATAGAGCATCCCGACGCCGAGATCGAAGCCGTCCAGCAGCACGTAGAAGAACACGGCCGCGGCCAGGATCACTGTCCAGATCGGGACCAAGTCGAGGATCTGGGTCATTACGCTTCTCCTTTGATGACGTTGATGGCGGGGGTGAGGACCGGCGCGGAGGCAATGCCAGCCTCGACGGCCGAAGCCGTTTCACTGAAGTCGACCGGCCCCTTGCGAATGAGCCGGGCAATCAGCATGACACCGCAGGGATAGATCAGCAAATAGACCGCCATGTAGGTCAGCAACGACAGCGTCACGTCGAAGCTCGTCAGGGACGGCGACACCGAGGCTGCCGTGCGCAAGAGCCCATAGACCGTCCAGGGCTGCCGGCCGACCTCGGTCACGAACCATCCGGCCACGACCGCGATGAAGCCGAGCGGAAGCGCGCACTGACATGCCAGCAGGTACAGCCGCGTGTCGTAGAGCTGCCCGCGCCACCGCAACCAGCCGCCCAGCAGCACGAGCCCCAACATCAGGCCCGCGCATCCAACCATCGCGCGGAAGGCGAAGAAGGGGATCGTCGCCGGCGGCCGCTGATCGGCGGGGAAGTCCTTCAGGCCCTTTACCTCGCCATGGAGTTCGTGAGCCAGGATCAGGCTTCCGAGGAATGGAATTTCGATCGCGAACTTGTTCTGTTCGGCCTTGTCATCGGGGATCGCAAAGACCGTTAGCGGCACGCCCTTGCCGGTCTCCCAGCGAGATTCGATGGCCGCCAGCTTTGCAGGCTGATATTTGCGGGTGTTGAGACCGTGCATATCGCCGATCACCATCTGCATCGGCACGAGCACGGTCAGCGCCCACAGCGCCATCGAGAACATGATGCGCGCTTCCCGAACCGAGCGGTTGCGCCTCAGCAGGTATGCGCCGACACCGAGGACGACGAAGCCGGTGGTGGTGAAGAATGCGAATGCGGTATGCGCCAGCCGATAAGGAAATGACGGATTGAAGATCACCTTGATCCAGTCTGTCGGAATGAACTGGCCGTTGACGATCTCGTAGCCGGCTGGCGTCTGCATCCAGCTGTTGGCGGACAGGATCCAGAACGTGGAAAACAACGTCCCGATTGCCACCATGAGAGCCGCGAAGAAGTGCGCCCACGGCGGCACCAGCTTGCGGCCGAACAAGAGGACGCCGAGGAAGCCGGCTTCCAGGAAGAAAGCGGTTAAGCCCTCATATGCAAACAGCGGCGAGAGGACGTCGCTGGCGGCGGCCGCATAGCGGCTCCAGTTGGTGCCGAACTGGAACGGCATGACGAGCCCGGTCACGACGCCCATGCCGAATGCGATGGCGAAGATCTTGGTCCAGAATGTCGAGATGCGGGCATATTCTTCGCGCCCGGTCGCGAAACTCAAGCCCTCGACGACTGCGATGAAGGACGCGCATCCCACGGTGAACGCTGGCAGCAGGATGTGCCAGGCGACGACCCAGGCGAACTGGATGCGTGATAACAGGACTGGATCGAAGTGCATCGCTGAACCTCTTTTGTTGCGGTGGTGTCGAGAGAGCAGCCGAGGGGCTCTCTAAAAGCCGTCTGCAGCATGCAGGCTCGCTCAAAAATAGCGGGCGAGGTTCAGATGCATGAGTAAACGCTGCCAAATCCCGGCAAATTCTTCGAAAAGCAGCGGAAGCAACGATGTTGAGCACACACTCAACGGTGATCGACCGTATGCAATTCGGCCCGGCGTTGCTCGCTGAAGTCCTCAGATTTGATTGCTCGTAAGCCGGCCTATCCTCGCCTGAGCTGTTCGAGCCAGCTCGCAAAACGTGGGTGCCTGGTAAATCGACCCTCTAAAGCAGCTAATTCTTGTCGAAAAAACGGAAGAGAAAGCGTTCTCTCAATATCGGGCTCTCTTATCTTCCAGATCGCCGATGGAAGGAAGCCATGCACTTTAAGCTCATAAAGCTCGTAGATTGAGTAAATGATTTCATGTGCTGCTCGACGCTCTTCCGGTGTCATGTCCAGGTTGCAAGGTGCGTCTCTTTCAACGAAAGCAGCTATCGGTAGATTGCGCCTCAGGCTGGAGATCCGATCGGAATATTTGAGAAAAATGTCAGCTCCTACACGCCTGTTATTGGTGTGCAGCGCGGCGTAGATAGCAATACTGCTAACTACGACGGTCCCAAGCGTCATAAATCTCAAAATGTGATCGAGCACCTGCATTCCATCAACTCGGGGATCCTAATCATCGACCGCAAGCGTAGCGCCGCTTACGATGTCGGCTGGTGGCCCTCACGCGAGTTCCGTGCGGGAGCAACGTCCCTCGGCGGTTCCGGGATCAATCGCGAGCTGCGCTGGCCGGTGAAATAGGACCAGAGCCACTGGTGCTGCACGCGCCAACGGTTCTGCAACTGCGGCAGGGCGAGGACGTGAACGAACGCCCACACCAACCACGTCAGGGCCCCGCTCGTGCGCAGCCAGCCGCGCTCCAGCACGGCGTAATTCCTGCCGACGACCGCCATACTGCCCTTGTCGAAATAGCTGAACGGACGCTTGACCTTCCCTCCCTTCAGTTCTTTGGCGATCAGCCGCCCGACATAATGTCCTTCCTGGATCGCCGCCTGCGCCACGCCTGGCACCGGGTGTTCGCTTTTTTGCATGACTGACGCCGCATCGCCGGCCACGAAGACGCCGGGCGCCTCCACGACCTTGAGGAAGGGATCAACGAGCGCGCGCCCTGCGCGGTCGGTCTTGGTGCCGAGCATCGTTGGGATCGGCGATGCCGCAACCCCCGCGGTCCAGAGCACCGTGGCGCTGGGGATCCGGTTTCCGCCGGCGACCACGCCCTGCGCGTCAACGGTCTCGACTTTCACGTCGGTCAAGATCTTTACGCCGAGCTTTTCCAACCGTCGGGTCGCCCTGCGGGACAGCGACTCGGCAAAGTTCGACAGAACCCGCTTGCCTGCGTCAAGCAGAATGATGTTCGCCTCTGCCGGATCGATGCGGCGGAAGTTGCCGCTCAGTGTGACCTTCACCATCTGCGCAAGAGACGCGGCGAGCTCCACGCCAGTGGGACCTGCACCGACCAGCACGAACGTCATCTGCCGCGCGCGTTCACTTTCGTCCTCAGTCGTTGCGGCCAATTCGAACGCGCCCAGGATTTTGGCTCGGATCGTCTCGGCGTCGCTGAGGTTCTTGAGTCCCGGCGCATACTGCGCGAACTCGTCGTGCCCGAAGTAACTCGGACGCATGCCGGTCGCGACCACCAGGTAGTCGTACGCGATGTTGAGCGCGCCCGCGCCGGGCGAAGACGCCTCGATCGTGCGGGAGGCTACGTCGATGCTGGTGACCTCCGCGAGGAGCACGCTGAGGTTTTTCTGTTTCACTTCGAGCTGACGGATCGGCGCGGCGATCTCCGCGGGCGAGAGGACCGCCGTCGCCACCTGGTAGAGCAACGGCTGAAATATATGATGATTGCGGCGGTCGATCAGGATGACATCGACATCGGCGCGCCGGAGTGCACGCGCGGCTGCGATCCCTGCAAAGCCGCCACCAATGATGACGACGCGCTTGCGCTCACGGCGGGGGGGCTCGGCAACAGCAGTCGCCTCGTCAGCCCGGGTCTCAGCCAGAATCGCACTCATAGGCTCACCTCGTTCGTGCTCTTGGTCATTGAGAGAGTCTGCAACTTACGTCCGCGACGGTCTCTCAACGCTCGGTGTATTCAGTTCCGTTACGGCATCCTGGCGCACCAGGAGCCGGCCTTTTGCAAAGTGAGAGCTTTACCGGTGCTGTAACTGGAATGTGCGCATCCGGCTTAAGCGCGATGAGAAACACAACAAAGCACAGGGCTCCCATGAGGACCGCAACCACGCTCAAGACGTCCTTCATGGGAGCCCCATGCATTTACAGGTCGCTGGACCTCTATCGTCTCAACGCTCCAGCCACTCGGGTTTGCTCGAGCCGCGCGGCGCGAGCACCGTCCTGAATGCTGGGGGTGTCCGCGACAGGATTGCCTCGGTTATTCCCTGATACGTGCCGAGCGGCGTCTCCGCAGTGAACAGATCGGGAGCGACGTCAGCGTGCTCGTCGGATGACCCGGCAGTCGCTCGTGCATAGTCCTTGTCGAAAATGCCGAGCGAATACAGCCACAGTAGCGTCCGGGTCAGCGAAACGGTGACCCGATAGCTGCCGCCCTCGACCGCGCGTCGGCGCAGCGCCGACAGAATGCCGACCGTGCCAAGCCAGCCCACCACGTTGTCGCAAATCGGGATGATCGGAGGCGACTTGGGATTTGTGGGGGTGCCCTCGATGCAGAACAGCCCCGATACGGCGCCGCCGATCTCGTCGAACCCGACACGGTTCTTCCAGGGGCCTCTGTCGCCATGGAGAACGACACGCGCATGGATCAAGCCTGGCTTCTTCGCGCAGAGCTCTTCGGCGTCGAGGCCGTTGCGCTCCAGATAGCCCGGACGCTTGTTGGCGAAGAAGACATCGGCATCCTTCAGCAGGCGATCGAATTGTACCCGGTCCTCTTTCGAATTGTTCAGGATCGTCGAGCGCATCCCGACTTGCACATCCCAGGCAAAGGCTTCGATCTCGGTGTCGTCAGGCCGCCAAATGTTGAGTACATCGGCGCCGTGTTGAGCGAGGTCTCTGCCGATACCGGCTCCGGCGATCACATGCCCCATTCCGATTGCGCGAATACCGCCCAGCGGGCTCTTGCCATCCTTCTTGAAAGGGAACGGATCGCTGTCACCGATCTTCTCGACCGAGATCAGCGACATCCTGGAGAGCACTTCGGCGTATTGAATCTCCTTCCGGAATTCATCGAAGGTGCGCACCATCACGATAGGCAGGCCGGCCTCGGCCGCCGCGTTCTCCAGGTCCAGGGCACGCCACTGCAGAATGGCGTTCCGCACGGAGTCGGTGCTGGAGCTGCATTTGAGGAGGTTAAGTGCGCGGGCGGCGAGCCTTGGGTAGATGTTCAGAGGTATGACGTGCCGCCCATCGCGGGTTTCGCGAAACATGGGGATATCGATGAAGGGGTTCAGAGGCTCAAAGAAGGCCGGCGGACGTCCATTGATGGTTTCCCATTTCAGATCGAAGAAACCGGCGAAGCGCCGGAGCGCCTTGCGCACATCGACGGCGATATCCTGCCCCTCACCGGTCCGGTCGCGCCACAATGCCGCGACGGCGGTGGACCTGGCAGCCAGACCAATCGCCGCCATCGTGCCAAACCGAAACGGGGTAGGAATGATGGGATCGCGACCGTAGAAGGTGAATTTGCCGCCGCTATCCGCTGTCGACATTCCGACGTCCTTCAGGACGTCGTTGACTGCGCCGTGAAAGTCAAAATCCGAGCTGGTCTCCGGATTGGCGAGCTTCGATACAATCGTCTCGGTGAGCAGATCGGGTTTGAGCTCTTCCGCTGCCTGAATGGTCGTCTCGATGTTCATCGTGTGTATTCCTGCGTTTGGGGAGATGCTGCCTGCAGCGGATCGCTACTCGGCCGCGGATTCGTGCGGAGCGGCCGTCTCCGACCGCTTGCGCAATTCGACTAGGCCGAGCAGAACTTCGTCACGCTCTTGCTCCAGCGTCTCGATCGTGCGCGAGCCGACCTCGGCATGGACGCTGTCGATGAGCTTCTTTTGCACTTCCGGAGTCAGCACCGGCGCACCGAGGGTCTTCCACCAAGCTGTCGTCGGCCCGGCGAATTGATGAAAGAAGTGCTCGATACCGCCGGGCCCGCCACCGAGATGGTTGAGCATCATATTGCCCATGACGCCCCAGCGAAGGCCGGGCCCCCAGGAGAGGGCGGTGTCCACGTCGGAGGCGCTCACGATCCCCTCGGCAACGAGATAATAAACCTCACGCGCCAACGCAGCCTGCAAGCGGTTTGCGACATGCCCCGGCATTTCCTTGTTGAGGCGTACCGGGCGCTGTCCGATCGATGCGTAGAACTCCGTCGCGCGCCGGATCGTCTCCTCGGAAGTCTTGGTTCCCCCGACAATCTCGACCAACGGGATCAGATGCGGCGGATTAAACGGGTGGCCGATGACGCAGCGCTCGGGATGTGCCGCGGCACCTTTCTGGATCTCGCTCATGGTGAGCCCCGACGAACTCGATGCGATGATCACGTCGGCTGGCAGCAGCTCGTCGAGCTGACCATAGAGCTTCTGCTTGAACTCGATCCGCTCCGGGCCGTTCTCTTGAACAAGGTCCGCGTTGGCGACAGCCTGGGGGAGGTCGGCCGTGAACTTGAGATTCGATTGCGATGCTCCGGGCGACAGGCCCAATCGCGTGAGAGCCGGCCAGGCCGTGTCCACGAACTTCCGAAGCGAGGTCTCTGCGTTTGGCGCAGGGTCGGTCGCGACGACCTGCAATCCCTTGGCGAGGAACAGCGAGGCCCAGCTCGCTCCGATCACCCCGGTGCCGATGATGGTGATACGGCGAATGGGTTTGATGTTGGTCATGTCATCTCTCCGAGGCGTTAGTCAGATTTCGGCGTAGGCGATGCCGGTGAGATTGCCCTGGGCGTAGAGGAAGTTGCGCTCGTTCTTGCCATCGAGATCGGCGGAGTAGACCGAGCCGGCGAAGTCGGTGACGAACATCCGGTTGCCGGGAACGTCGAGGGCGATGCCGATGCCCTCCATCAAATGCGTAACCACGATCTCCGGCGCTGCCTTTGTGTCGACCGGCGCACGATTGACGGTGTTGCCGCGCGGTGCATCGCCACGATCGGTCCAGTAGAGGACACGGTTCGCCACATCGAGCTCGAGATCGATCGGCTCCGGCAGACGATCGAACAGCACCTCGATGTCGGAACGGTTCGTCGGGGTCTCGCCCTTCGGGATCTCAATGTTGGCGCGGAAGATGCGGCCCTGCTCGCCATTGTCGGGGCCTTTCTGCGTCCAGTAGATTCTCTTGAACTTCGGATCGATGGTTGATCCCGACGCACCACCGGTTCTGATCGCGCGCATCCTCGTCGCCGTGGCCGGTTTGGACCAGCGTTTCGACCTGCGAGCCATCGAGATTGGCGCGCATCACGCGCATGCCCTCGCGGTCGCACCAGTAGAGTTTGCCGTTCTCCCTATCGAGGTGAATCTGCTTCGGCGTGTGGGTGCCGCCCTGCGGGACGATGATCTTGCGATTCCCGCCATCGAGGTCGGCGCGCTCGATCGAGCCGTCGTTGTGAGGGGGAACGCCCATGTTGGTCCAATAGATGTGACCCGCCTGCGCATCCACCACGATACCGTCGGGGTAGCGGCCCCCGGTAACGATGACCTTGCGGTCGGAACCATCGGGATTCATCGAGTGAATGCGGTCGCCGCTCAGTTCGAGAACGAAGAGTCGACCGGAGCGGGTGACTCCCGATGAGTTCTTCGATTTGGTTACTTCGAGTGCCGTCATGGTCTGTCCTTTGCGGAGCATCAGAACGCTTTGCTTACTTGTTTCGGTTGACTGTTCTTCCGGTGTGCCCGTGATGGATCGGTCCGGGCACGTAGGCGTAGGTGCTGCGATTGATTGTCGCGATGCTGGTGTCCTTGTTCGATGGATTCAGGAAGCACTCTCCACCGATGCCGGAACGCGTTGCCTGGCATTGCTCCATCGAGCTGAAGCCGCAGTCTTTTGTGAAATCACCGTCCAGGCTGCAGTACTCGCCGGCGCGCGCTGCAAACGGGGCAAACATTGCACCGAGCGCAATTGCCACGGCCAGGGTTGCGGCGGGAATAGTCGTTGCTCCCAATGCGGCTGCAGTCATCTGGATCTCCTTTGGTGTTTGCGTGGGGCGTTATTTGATCCGGATGTGACGTGGACGCGAGTAAAGCGCGGCAAATCGCGCCAAATCGTTGCGAGAAGCGTACGCGGGTGTTGGTCGGATCGGCCAAATGCGCGCTGTCTTCGGTCTGCAGACGGCACAACGCGCGGCATCGGGCGATGCCGCGCGTTGCGGAGATTGCGTGCTCTTACTTCTTGTCCGGCAGAGCGTAGGCGATCAGGGAGTCGCCCCCCGGCGTCATCATAAAGTGATGGCCGCCCGCCATGATGACAACGTACTCCTTGCCATCCTGCTCGTAGACGATCGGCGCTGCCTGGCCGCCGGCGGGGAGCACGTCGCTCCAGACGATCTCACCGGTCTTGATGTCGATCGCCTTGATCAGATCGTCGGTTGCTGCCGAGATGAAGATCAGACCACCGGCCGTCACGACCGATCCGCCATTGTTCGGCGTGCCGATCTCGAGCGGAATGAAGGTCGGCATTCCGAACGGACCATTGCGGCGTGCCGAACCGAACGGGCGATCCCACAGCGTCTTGCCGGTGGCGAGATCGATCGCACGGATGCCACCATAGGGAGGCCTGGTGCAGAGCACGCCAGTCGGCATCTGCCAGCCCGCGTTGACGAGGATGCCATAGGGCGTTCCCGTCTGCGCGCCGGCGCCTTCTGCGCTTGAGGCGCTTCCGGCCGCACGCGGATCACCGGCAGGGAACAGTCCCATCGCGTCCGCGTCCTTGCGAGTGACAAGCTTGTCGTAGTTGGGCATGTCGTTGTAGTTCGCGATGATCACCCCGCGCTGCGGATCGACGGCGACGCTGCCCCAGTCCGACCCGCCGTTGTAGCCGGGATATTCGAGGTTGTGACGGTCGAGCTCCGGCGGAGTGAACGGGCCCTCATAGCGAGCACGCTTGAAGTTGATCCGGCAGATCATCTGGTCGATCGGCGAGATGCCCCACATGTCGTGCTCGACCAGATCGGGCTTACGCAGCGTGTGGTAACGCGAGAACGGCTGCGTTGGAGAGCGCTGGTCGGGCTCGGCGCCGCCCTGCGGGACGGCAACTTCGTCGACCTGGTGCAACGGCTTGCCGGTGGCACGGTCGAGCACGAACATGTCGCCTTGCTTGGTCGGCAGCAAGACCGCGGGCACCTTGCCGCCGGCGGTGGGGAATTCTACCAGGGTCGGCTGAGAGCCGAGGTCGTAGTCCCACACGTCGTTATGCACGGTCTGGTACACCCAGCGCGGCTTGCCCGTCTCCACATCGAGCGCGACCAGCGCGGAGCTGTACTTCTTCTCCTCATCCGAGCGCAGCGAGGTGTAGTAGTCGCCGGCCGAATTGCCCATCGGGAGGTAGACGAGCCCGAGTTTCTCGTCGCCGACGGCTGTCGTCCACATGTTCGGCGTGCCTAACGAGTACGGCTTGCCGTCCGGCGGCAGCTTCGTCACCTCCGGCTGGTTGATGTCCCAGGCAAAGCGCAATTCACCCGTGACAGCATCGTAGCCGCGGATGACGCCCGATGCTGCCCAGCGGCGCTGACCATCGAGCACCTGATGCCCGGTGACGACGACCCCGTGCACGATGACAGGGACGCCAGTGATTGCCGCTGTGCCCGGAACGACGGGGGTGATGGCGCCATTGGCGCTATCCTTCTGCGCAAGTCCGACCTTGAGATCGGCGGCGCCGTTCTTGCCAAAATCCTGGCACGGCTGGCCCGTCTTGGCGTCCACGGCGATCAGGCGCATGTCGAGCGTTCCCTCGATGATGCGTGCCGCGCAGGCTTCGCCGGCTGCGGCCTTGGGGTTCTCATAGTACGCCACACCGCGGCAGGCCGCCGTGTAGGGCACCCAGGACGCCGGAACCTCGGGATCGTACATCCACTCCTTCTGGCCGGTCGCCGCATTCAGCTTGAATAGTTTGTTCATCGGCGTGCAGCCGTAGATCGCATTGCCGATCTTGAGCGGCGTCAATTCCGATCCGTATTTCTTCGGAATGTCACCCGTGTGGAAGGTCCATACGCGCTTGAGGTCCTTGGCGTTCGCGGGCGTGATCTGCGCAAGGTCCGAAAAGCGCTGTGCGCTCTGACCGCCGCCATAGGCGTTCCACTCACCCTTCTTGGGAGCATAGGCGGAATCCGCGAAGGGAGCGTTTGCGTGCGCCTCAGGGAGCTGGTTCGGTGCCGCCTGCTGATTGAAGATCGGAATAAGAACGGCGAGTGCGGCAGCGAAGCCGCCGGCGCCGATCAATCCCCACTTCCGGGCCCGTCGACCAATGGTCCGGTCCAGCAGGGGAGCGACCAGGATTGCGAGGATGAGAAGGACAAAGGGTCCGACGAGCCGCGGGATCAACTCCCAGCCCGATAAGCCCACTTCCCAGAACGTCCAAACGGCCGTGAAGGCGACCGCGCCGATGTAGGTGTAGACGCCTGCGATCTTGCCCTTGATCATGAGCAGGCCCGCTGCGATCAGCGTCGCACCGGCGACAACGTAGTAGAGGCTGCCCCCGAGCGAGACGAGGTAAGCACCGCCGCCCGCGAGGATGCAACCGAGCAGGGCGATCACGCCGCCCAACAGCGCAGGTGTCCACGCGAGGTATCTCTGCAACTCCGAGGTCCGGTCTCGTGTTGGCGTGGCCGGGCCCGTATGGACTGTCGAAGACATGTGGTTCTCCTTTTCCAGTGTTTCGAAACGACGCCGAGTCGCTGAGGCGACCCGGCTTGATGCGCAGTGAGAGCTCGACGATCGTTCGCCGGTGCTAGTTCAGCTCGGCGCGGGCGTATGAGTTGATTTCGAGGCCGACCGCGATCTCGACGACGCGCGGGCTGCTCCACTTCTGTGCGGGGGCCACCCGCTCCGATGCAGGAAGTTGCTTCTTCAGTGACGGCGTGAGGCCAAGGGTGATGGTCATGCGGATCTCCATTGTTTCGCAGTGCGTGATTTGACGCGAATGTGCCGCCGTCGCGAGTAAAGCCCGCCAAATCGCGGCAAATTGCTGCTAAGGAGCCAGTGGATTCGACGTATTTGGATCAGGTGGGATCAAGTGACGGCTGGCATTTCTCAGCCGATCGGGTACGATTTTCGCGGGGCCAGAGACCGGCCGCGCGCATGGTGTAAAGCTCGATTGGCCGAACGCCGGAGGCTCACATGGTGCCGCATTCGCTGAATGTCGCGTATTCGGACGGTGACGCTCAGGTCTTATGGAGGGACAGCGAACGCGTCTTTCACCGCGGTTGGCGAATGGATGAAGACGGCAAGCGCCACCGCGTGTTATTCGTCGCTCCCGCCACCGAGCATCCGTCCCGCTCTTGCCTCGATCGTCTCACGCACGAATACGACCTAAGAGATGAACTCGAGGCCGCGTGGGCGGTGCTTCCACTGGAGCTCGTGCGCGAAGCCAATCGAATTAAGCTGGTGCTCGACGATGCGAGCGGCGAGCCGCTCGAGACGTTGCTCGGCGTGCCCATGAATGTAGGGCGTTTCTTGCGCTTCGGCATCGCCATCTCATCGGCTCTGGGCAAGCTTCACCAACGTGGGCTCGTCCATAAAGACATCAAGCCGGCCAATATCCTGTTCAACGAAGCGACTGGCCAGGTGCGGCTGACCGGGTTCGGCATCGCCTCGCGCTTCGCGCGCGAACGTCAATCGCCTCATCCTCCCGAGACGATCGCCGGAACGCTTGCCTACATGGCGCCCGAGCAGACCGGACGAATGAATCGTTCAATCGATTCCCGGAGCGACTTGTACGCCCTCGGCGTCACGTTCTACCAAATGCTGACCGGTGCTTTGCCGTTCACCGCTGCTGAGCCGATGGAATGGGTACATTGCCATCTCGCCAGGCGGGCGGTGCCGCCCGCCGAACGGCTGAAGGAAATCCCTGGCGCCGTCTCGGCGATCGCTATGAAGCTGCTCGCGAAGCGGGCCGAAGATCGCTATCAGACCGCGGCCGGCCTCGAGAGCGACCTTCGTCACTGCCAGAATGAATGGGAGGAGAAGGGTCGGATCGACGACTTTTCACTCGGCGAACGCGACACGCCCGACCGACTCCTGATCCCTGAGAAGCTCTATGGGAGGCAACGCGAGGTCGACGCTTTGCTCGCTTCCTTCGATCGCATCGCCAACGATGGCCCCACGGAACTGGTCCTGGTTTCGGGTTACTCTGGCATTGGCAAATCGTCGGTCGTCAATGAACTGCAACCGGTGCTGGTACCGCCACGCGGCCTGTTCGCTTTCGGCAAGTTCGATCAGTACAAGCGCGACATTCCCTACGCTACGCTGATCCAGGCCCTTCAGAGTCTGATCCGGCCGCTGCTGGGCAAGAGTGAAGAGGACCTTGCGCCCTGGCGCGACGCGTTACGTGAGACGCTGGGACCAAACGCGGGACTGATGCGGGATCTCGTTCCTGAACTGAAGCTCCTCATCGGAGAGCCCCCGCCGGTGCCCGAGCTTCCGCCGCAGGACACGCAACGGCGCTTCCAGCGTGTGCTTCGGCAGTTTATAGGCGTCTTCGCTCGGCCGGAACATCCCTTGGCGCTCTTCCTCGATGACTTGCAGTGGATCGACGCGGCAACGCTCGACTTGCTCGAACACTTGGTGACCCGGTCCGACCTCCACAATCTTCTCCTTATCGGCGCCTATCGCGATAATGAAGTCACTGCAGCGCATCCGCTGATGCGCAAGCTGGAGGAAATCCGGAAAGCCGGAGCACCCGTTCAACAGATCGTGCTTGCGCCGCTCGCCCGTGACGATCTGACGGAGCTGATCGTCGATTGTTTTCGCCGCGGAGCGGGAGGTGCCGCAGCATTGGCGGAACTGATCCATCACAAGACGGCAGGCAATCCATTTTTTGCCATTCAGTTCATCTCTTCGCTTGTCGAGGAGGATCTGCTGACATTCAACTATGACGAGCGCGCGTGGTCCTGGGACATCAACAGCATCCGCGCGAAGGGCCACACTGACAATGTGGTCGACCTAATGGTTGACAAATTGGCGCGGCTTCCAGTCGAAACGCAGCAAGCGTTGCGGCTGCTGGCGTGCATCGGCAACAGCGCGGAGTTCGATCTCCTCGGCATGGTTTCCCGGCTATCGCAAGAAGAAATGCATGAGCGGCTATGGGAATCGGTCCGTGCCGGGCTCGTTTTCCGTACCGAACGGTCCTACCGCTTTCTTCATGACAGGGTCCAGGAGGCTGTCTACTCGCTCATTCCCGTGGATCTACGCCCCGAGATGCATCTGCGGATCGGCTGGCTGCTCGCGGCAGACACATCTAAGCGAGCGGAGGCGATTTTCGAGATCGTCAATCAGCTCGACCGCGGCGCCGCACTGATCGCTTCGCGAGACGAGCGTGAGCAACTCGCCGAGCTTAACCTGCGCGCAGGGCAGCGCGCCAGGTCGTCCACCGCCTATGCCTCGGCGCTCAAATATAGCATCGCGGGCGTGGCGCTGCTGACGAACGATTGCTGGGAGCGCCAGCACGAGCTCATTTTCGCACTGGAGCTGCTCCGAGCGGAATGCGAATTTCTGACCGGCGAGTTGAACGCCGCGAATGAGCGTCTCGCCGCGCTTGCAACGCGTGCCGCCAACTCCGTCGAACGTGCGACCGTCGCGTGCTTACGCATGGACGTGCATACGATGTTCGGCAGGAACAGCGACGCGGTCGCCGTGGCTCTGGAATATTTCCGCCAGCTGGGCATCGAATGGTCGGCACATCCAACGAAAGAGGAGGCCCTGCGCGAGTATGACCTGATGTGGTCGCAGCTCGGCGAGCGCTCGATCGAGGATCTGATCAAACTGCCGCTGGTGAGCGATCCTTCATCCCTCGCTACCTTCGGTGTTTTGGTAAGGCTAGGGGCCCCCGCGCGATTCACGGATATAAATCTCTATTCATTGGCGGCCTGCCGCGGCGTCAATCTAAGTATCGAGCATGGGAACTGCGACGCTTCTTGCGTCGCCTATATTCGAGTTGGCATGCTCGCCGGCCCTTCGTTCGGCAATTACGAGGCGGGGTATCGCTTAGCCCAGCTTGGCTATGAACTGTGCGAAGGATACGAATTAACGCGCTTCCAGGCTACGACCTATCAGATCTTCGGCCTAGTCGCACCCTGGACGAAACATGTGAAGTCCGGACGCGATCTGCTGCATCGCGCAGTGACGTCGGCCGATCAAATCGGCGATCTCACCATTGGGGCGTACAGCCGGAGCCAGTTAGTCACCCACATGCTGGCGGCTGGAGATCCGCTCATTGAGGTGCAGCGAGCGGTCGAGGGTGGTCACGCGTTTATGCAGAGGACGCGGATGGGATGGGGGATTGACGTTATCGCTTCCCAGCTCGCGCTGGTCAAAATGTTACGCGGGTTGACGCGAGCATTCGGTTCAATGGACTGCGACGAATTCGACGAAGATCAAGTAGCGCAGCGGTTATCCAGCAATCCGAATCTTGCGCTTGCCACGTGCTGGTATTGCATTCAGAAGCTGCAGGCGAGTTTTTTTGCAGGAGACTACGCCGCGGCCGTTGACGCACTGTCCAGGGCACAACCGCTGGTGTGGACCGCCACTTCGTACTGGGAAGGTGCGGAATACCAGTTCTACGCGGCGCTCTCCCGCGCCGCATTTTGCGACACCGCTCCTGCCGAGGAGCGGCAGCCGCATCTCGATGCACTGACTGCTCATCACCGGCAGCTCCGCGCATGGGAGACGAATTGCCCGGAAAATTTCGAGACCCGCGCCGCGCTGGTGGGCGCCGAGATCGCCAGGATCGAAGACCGCACGCTCGATGCCGAGCAATTGTATGAACAGGCTATCCGATCGGCGCGAATCAATGGATTTGTCCACAATGAGGCGATCGCCTATGAACTGGCCGGGCGCTTTTACTTGGCACGCGGCTTCGAGGAAGTTGCGCATCTCTACCTGCGAAACGCGCGGCAGGGTTATCTTCGATGGGGCGCCGACGGAAAGGTACGGCAACTCGATCAGCTCTATCCGCATCTGAGGCAGGACGGACGCGCGCCGGGGCCAGCGGGCACGATCGAAGCGCCGGTCGAACATCTCGATCTCGCGACAATGATTGAAGCCTCGCAGGCACTCTCTGGCGAGATGGTTCTCGAAAAGCTTATCGACAGGCTGCTGCGAGCGGCCATCGGGCACGCCGGCGCCGAGCGAGGTCTCTTGATCGTTCCGCAAGGAGATGTGCTGCAGATAGAAGCGGAAGCAATCGCTGGTGGAGACGATGTAATCGTGCGTCTGCGGGACGGATCCTTCAGCACAGCCGCGTTGCCGGAGTCGTTGGTGCGTTATGGAGCGCGCACCCATGAGACTGTGATTCTCGACGATGCGTCATCTCAGAATGAATTTTCTGCCGATCGCTATATTCTTCAGAGTCGCGTCCGTTCTATTCTCTGCTTGCCGCTGATCAATCAGGGAAAGCTCACAGCGATACTCTACCTTGAGAACAGTCTAACGCCGAACGTTTTCACGCCAAACCGTGTTGCTCTATTGAAGGTACTGGCGTCGCAGGCGGCAATCTCGCTCGAAAACGCGCGACTCTACCATGACCTTGCGAATCGCGAACAGAAGATTCGGAGTCTTGTCGACTCCAACATCATCGGGATAATCATTGTTGACCGTGAACGTCGAATTCTTGAAGCCAATGACGCATTTCTACGTATGCTGGGATATGATCGTGTAGACTTGGCCTTGGGCAGGGCGAGCTTGACCGAGCTGACCCCGCCGGAATGGCGCGAAGTCGATAAACGTCGCTGGGCAGAATTGATTTCGACCGGGCTCGCTCAGCCCTTCGAGAAAGAATATTTCCGGAAAGATGGCAGCCGCGTTCCCGTGCTTGTTGGTGCTGCCACGATGCTCAAGGAAGGAGGCAACGAGGGCGTTGCGTTCGTACTCGATCTGACTGAGCGCAAGCGGGCGGAGGAGGCGCTGCGACGCAGCGAAGCCTATTTGGCTGAAGCCCAACGTTTGAGTCGTACCAGCAGTTGGGCCTTGGACGTGCGCCGTCGAGAGTTCGTGTATTTATCGTCCGAAGCATACCGCCTTTTTGGGTTCGATCCGGAGAAGGGCATAAGATCACCCCAGCCTTTCTATGATTGTATTCTTCCCGGGGACAGAGAGCAGGTCATCGAAATGGCGCAGCAGGCGGTTCAAGAGAAAGCAGGTCGCGAAGTCGATTTTCGCATTGCACTGCCCGACGGATCGATCAAGTACGTACATTCGGTGGGGCATCCTTTGCTCGGAATGGATGGCGAAGTAGTCGAAGTGGTTAGTACGCATATCGATGTTACTGAGCAGCACCTCGCAAACGAGAGGCTGCAAAAGGCGTTCAACGATATCAAGAAGTCAGAAGATCGCCTTCGACTGGTCGTCGACACAATTCCAGCGTTGGTCTGGCGCGCCAGCCCGGACGGGATTCCCGACTTCCTCAATCAACCGGCCCTCGACTACACCGGCCTCAAATTGGACCAGGCCGAAACCGGCTGGCCTCGCGCCTTTCATCCGGAAGACAAGAAGGGTATGTTGCAAAAATGGACTGCAATACGGGAGTCGGGCATGCCCGGCGAGCTCGAAGCCCGACTTCGCCGCTTCGATGGTGAATATCGCCGGTTTTTGTTCCGCGGCGTGCCGCTGCGCGATGAGTTGGGCAATATTGTCAAATGGTACGGGTCGTCTACTGACATCGAGGATCGGACACAGGCGCTGGCGCGGTTGCAGCAGATGCAGTCGGATCTCGCGCACATGAACCGCGTGAGCGTGATGGGAGAACTGGCGGCTTCGCTCTCTCACGAGATCGCACAGCCGATCGCCAGCGCGCGCAACAACGCTCGGGCGGCCCAGAATTTCATGAAGATGCAGCCGCCGGACCTGGGCGAGGTCCGGGAAGCGCTCTCCTGTGTGGTTGCGGACGCGGATCGATCCGCGGAGATCATCGATCGCATCCGAGAGCAAATCAAGAAAGCCCCGCCGCGAAAGGGGCGGTTTGATCTCAACGCTGCTATTAGGGAGGTGATCACATTGGGGCAAAGCGTGACTGTCAGGAATGGCGTTTCGGTCCAGGTTCGGCTTGCGGAGGGATTGGCTCCGGTTCTGGGGGATCGTATTCAGCTGCAACAAGTCATGCTGAATCTGATTCTGAATGCGGCTGAAGCAATGAGCTCAGTTGAAGAGGGAGCAAGAGAGCTGTTGATCAGCACCGAGCACGACCAGACAGGCGCTATTGTGGGCGTACGCGATTCCGGGCCGGGCATTGACCCGGCGCATCTCGATCGGGTCTTCGACGCCTTCTACACCACCAAGTCCGGTGGAACGGGTATGGGGCTGTCGATCTGCCGGTCCATCATCCACGCGCACGGAGGCAAGTTGTGGGTCGAAGCTAACGAGCCTCGCGGCGCCGCATTTCAGTTCACCTTGCCCGATGCCGAAACAGAGCTCACGGCTCCTCTTCAGGCGAGCCCGCGAGTGTGAGAGCTTCGCGAACGCATCGTGTGAGATGCTCTTCGTCCAGGGGCTTGCGCAGGTAACACAAGGCGCCATCTTCGAGCGCGCGAGCCCGGTCAACGTCATTGGGAAACGCCGTCACAAGGATCGTCGGAATCGCGAGGCCCGTATCGATAATGGATCGACGGAGTTCGAGTCCCGTCATGCCAGGCATATGGATGTCGGCGATCAGGCACGCGGTTTCCGGGAGGCGTGGGGACGCGAGAAACTCGGCTGCAGACGAGAAAACATCGACCGTGTGGCCAAGCGATCTCATGAGCCTGCACATGGAGTCCCGAAAGAACCGGTCATCATCGACGACCGAAACCAATACCTTCTTCATCATGCCTCTATGGCCACTCGAAGGACCCGTCGCGCGGGCGGCGTAACCGTGCCGCAACTCCGTGGGGGATTGCTTGACTTGCGTCAAGAATGACACCAATGCGACGCTGGCGCCCCGTAAACTTTGGCTTATCTCGACAACCAATTGCCAAGCGCGGCAGAAGTAGCTTCTGATGAAAAATTGCCGCTGAACGGTCCTGGTCGCGGGGATCATGCGTGCCGATCTCAGGTCATGACGGAACCCCATAAGCCTTCGTATCGCCGTCCTGCTCCCCTCGGAGGGCCTACATCGACTCGCGGTCAATTGAGGGGGCGGTGACGTTCCTCCTAATGTCCATGCGTCCGGAATGCGCAGGGGCCAAGAGGAGAGAACAATGTCTTACCGCATGGAAAGTCACGGGTCTCGCAGGGTCACACGATGCGCCGTCTGTGATGGCAGGTTCGGTCTCGTCCGACATTATTCCTGGCGAACCCAGCTTTGCTCCCGGAACTGTGTCGATCGCCTCAAGACCCGTCGCCAAAGTGACGGCAACTGGATGGGCTGGCTCCGAGTCACCTCCGACCAGTCGCTCGAAAGCCGTGTGAGGGCCTCATGACGCTCCAGATCTCACCACGAGGCAGGCAGTATTTGAAAACGGCGGAGACTTTGCTCCGCACCGCCAAAACCATGACTGATCGAGCGGTTGCGGGTCAGCTCAAGGCGCTTGCCGACGACTATGAGCGGCGAGCCGCGAAGGCTTCACGCGATGATGCAGACAAAGCGTCGGCTCGATTGGCCAATGATGTTGCACGCGCGTGGAGCGCATGAGTTGATGGGCAGTGTTGCTCATCAGCTATCGGACGAACCGTAGATGGTCGGGCAAGGCCGACCAGCGTTGGGCGACGCCAGCTGCGTCGGTCTTGCGTAAACTTTGGTGTATGCCCCGCGCGCATCCTCTGGAAAAATGGGCTGTTCAGGCTCCGGGATTAGGACTAGAAATGCGCAATCTGGTCGCGGTCCAAGATGAGGACGAAATTTTCGCGGCCTTCCGAGCAGCAGCGATGCCTGGTGCAGATTCCACCGTGTTGGTCATCGACGACGATCCGGACCTCCGCGCGTCGGTCGGGCGGCTGCTGCGATCGCTTAGCATCAATGTTCAGCTATTTGCCTCCATTCCCGACTTCCTGAAGTCCGACCTACCGGATGGGCCCACCTGCCTGGTGCTCGACATCAGAATGCCGGGCCAAAGCGGCCTCGACCTACAGCGCGAGCTTGCTGCATCAAAAAGGGATATTCCGATCATCTTCGTCACGGGGCACGGCGACATACCGATGTCCGTGCAGGCCATGAAACGGGGGGCCATCGAGTTCCTGACCAAGCCGTACCGCGACCAGGATCTCCTCGATGCCATTCAACTCGGGCTTTCTCGCGATCGTGAACGGCGTGAAAGTGACAAGGATCTGGTTGCCTTGAGGGAGCGTTTCGCTTCATTGAGTCCCAGGGAACGCGAAATCGTGATTCAAGTCGCGCGAGGCCGCCTGAGCAAACAGATCGCCCACGATATCGGCATCGCCGAAGCCACTGTGAAGGTGCATCGGAGCAGGGCGATGCAGAAGATGCAGGCCGGTTCTCTTCCCGAGCTTGGCCGGATGGCCGACAAGCTCAAGCTGGTGCCCGACACGACGCACCGCGCCTGACGGTCATTTTGATGCGTGCCATTCGCACGCTCGGATCCGCAGTCGCTTATCTCCAGGCAAACCAACAGAAAAGGCCGGCGGGCGTTACGCCGCCGACCGTTTCTTGCAACTGCCGGCTCGTGGGTCCGGTTCCGCTGCGATTCCGGCGTTGGTGCCGGAGCAAACAAGGAGCGGCCTACCATGCAATTGGTGATCCACTGGTGATCCGCATCGAGTAGATCGTTACAGCGGAGCGATGCCCGGCACCATTGCACGCGGGTATGGCGCGACTGTACCGAAGGCAGTCCGCGCTAATGATCTAGACACAGCCAGCTATACGTTGGTTTATCGATCACGAAGTACCCTGCAGGGCGCGTGCTAGCCTCTGAGTTCTCGGGTGTCTTGATCGTGCCACAGCACTCGTGATCGATGGCCCGCTCCCTCGCGCAGCCTGTAAATCTAGGTTTAGCTAATGCAACCAAATCTGTCATTGCGCGCGACCAGCGTGGAATAGCTCGCGGCTCTCCAAATCGTCAAATTGCGGACCACTGGCACCTTTGCGGGGATTAGCCCTGCAAAAGCACTCGAGGTCACGATGCGATCGATTTCAGCTTTCGGCCGCCTGGAGCAATTTCATCCTGAACCGAGGCTCGACACCGGGCACACGGTTCAGGGACCGGTTTCGACCAGACCATTCGTCTCGCAGCGAGCCGCATCGGCCGGCGTCACCCCAGCCGACGTTTCTTTCGGACCGTTCCGGCTACATCCGACGCAGCTTCTTCTCCTGGAAGGCGATAAGCCCGTCTGCCTCGGAAGTCGCGCCCTGGAGATCCTGATCGCGTTGCTCGAACGCCGCGGTGAACTGGTCAGCAAGCAGGACTTGATGGCGCGGGTCTGGCCCAATGTCTTTGTCGAGCCGGCGAACCTCACGGTCCATATGTCCGCGCTACGTCGTGCTCTGCGGGATGGCCGCGACGGGCACCGGTTCATCGTCAACATTCCCGGACGTGGCTATTGCTTCGTCGGCAGGGTCGACGAACTGAGCGCGAATGGTGAAGCATTGTAGAGATCAAACCGTGGTCGCGACGACAACAGAACAACCGCTCACCATAGCGAAGATACCTGTCGGCTCCTGGAGCTTCGCCATCCGGCTTTGGCTGGCCACGATCCTGGCGCTGTTCGTGAGTTTTTGGCTGCAGCTTGAATCGCCCACGACGGCCGCCCTTACGGTTGCTGTTCTCGCCGAACCAACCCGCGGTCAGGCGTTGGACAAGGCGCGTTGGCGTCTGCTCGCCACTGTCGTGGGCGTGGCAGCGTCAATCGCAATCACGGGTCTCTTCTCGCAGGCGAGGGATCTGATCCTCGCAGCGTTTGCGGTCTGGCTTGGTGTCTGCGTTTTCGCGGCAAAGCTCCTGGATGGTTATAGGGCTTATGCGGCGGTGCTGTCCGGCTATACCGTAGCATTTATTGCGACACAGCAGCTCGACAACCCGCAGCACGTCTTCGAATCCGGTATGGCGCGCGGCGCCGCGATCGTGATCGGCATTCTCTCGATTGCAGTGGTGAATACGTTGATGTTTGCTCCCGATCGCCGATCGCACCTGGTCACCCAGCTAGCGGTGATCCATCGCCGGGTTCGCCTCTATGCCAGCGCTGCGCTCGGTGGCGAACCAGGCGACTCGACGACGTTCCTGATGCTGCTGCGGGAGATTGTGGCGCTGCGGCCGGAGATCGCGAGCGTAGCGCCGGAGTCGAGCGGCGGGTCGGTTGGGAGCGCGGCTGCCCGCAGCACCGCGGTCTCGCTCATCGCCGAATTGCAGGCTGCTCGGAGCCTGAGCAGCGGGCGTGCCCGCGGCGGTGACGCTGAAACCGAAATTCTGGCACGGAGTGAGGTGCTTCTACGGGACGAACAAGTCTCACACGACCTGCTCGCCCTGAGTTCGGTGAAGTGGCCGCGGCGATTGTGGCGTGCACCCCTGTATCGCTCCTACCAAATTGCGGCCGAAAGCGCCGTCCGCGCCGCGCTATGGCTCGCCATCGCCTCGGCGCTCTACGTGTGGGCCGGGTGGCCTGCCGCGAGCGTTTCGCTATCGTTCGTGACACTGATGATCGGATTGGGGGCCACAACTCCGAAACCGCGCGCCTTCACGGCGATCGCACTCGTTGCTGCGCCGATCGCGATCGTGCTGACCGGCATACTCGAGTTCTTCATCCTCAATGGTGCCGATGACTTTCCGCTGCTGGCCATCGGTCTTGCCCCCTTTGTGATCGGCGGTGGGCTCCTCGTTACCTCTAGCAATCTTCTGTGGTCCTCGCTTGGTCGCACCATTCTGCCCTTCATCATGCTCCTTCTGGCGCCGAGTAATCCGCAGACCTACAATCCGCAAGCCTTCCTCTTTACGTCCGTGTTCATTATCGCAGCGGCCGCGCTGCTGCTCGCAACGCAAACACTGATTCCTCCCTTATCCGATGACAAACGAAGGATGCAGCTTCTGGCGGAAGCCCGCAGCGATCTGCATGAGCCGTCTTTCAAGAATGGAGAAGCGCCGGAAGAAGGTATGTTCCGGGATGCCTCACGGCTTGGGCAGTTTCTTTCCGCTGGCGGCGCGGAGGACAGCGAGGCCCTCGCCGAAATGATCTCTTGTTTCGACCAATCAGCAATGATCCGGGGCGGTGGTACGAAGCTGACCCAGCCCGGGGATCGGCGTTGGGGCCGAAATCTCGATTTATCGGAGGCAACCTGATGGCACAGACCTTTGCAGAGCTGGTGATCGGAGGCGTCCTGTTCGCTCCGTTTGTAACTTACCTCGCGGTAGCTCTCATCATGATTCTCGCGCTTCGGCCCCTTCTGCATGCCGTCGGCTTTGCGAAGATGTTCAGCCACGCCGCGATCGCCGAGATGAGCCTGTTTGTGACGGTTCTCGGCCTGTTGATTCTGTTGATCTAGAGGAGGGCGCAATGGATGCGGTCGTTCATGATGTGACTGTTCGTGAGATACAGGCAAATGCCGCTTTGCCGAGTGCAACTGAGGAATCGGTTCGTCGAGTGAGCCTGGTCGACCAACCGGCGCTCAGGGTATCGGAAGGTCGCACGGATGATGGGCCGACCGCACCGGCTCCAGTGAAATCGACGCCGCCACTCCGAAACGATGGCTCGCGAGCCGGGCGGCTTCTGGTGCGCAAGCTGGCGACCTTCGGAATCGCCACCACTGCGGTATTGGCTGCGCTCGTGTCCTGGGACCAGTATAACGCCGGACCCTGGACGCGCGATGGGCGGCTGCGCGTGCAGGTGGCGAGTGTTGCGCCGGAGATCTCCGGGAGAATCAAGGGGCTGCGAGTCGTCGACAACCAATTTGTTCATAAGGGCGACGTTCTGTACGTCGTCGACCCCTTTGATTTCGAGGTGGCGCTGCGCACGAACAAGGCGGCCCTCCAGCAGAAGGTGGCGGATCTGAGCGTGAAGGCATTGCAGTCCGAGCGGCGGAGCCGCCTGTCTGATTTGGCTGCGTCCACCGAGCAGAAGCAGGTCTATGAGGGAAACGCGCTTCAGGCAAAGGCGGCTGTCGAATCGGCCGAGCAGCAGGTTGCGCAAGCGGAGATCAACCTGGAGCGAACTGAAGTGCGCAGTCCGGTGAATGGAATCGTCACCAATCTCCTGCTCCGGGAGGGTGACTACGCGCATCTTGGTGCCGCAAACGTCTCCATCATCGACACAGATAGCTATTGGGTCGACGGCTATTTCGAGGAAACCAAGCTGGCGAGGCTGTGCGTAGGTGACCGCGCCGAGGCCAAGCTGATGGGCTATTCGGCGCCGATTACAGGCCATATCGCAACAGTGACGCGTGGCGTCAGCGTGTCCAACGCAGCCGCTGCCACGCAAGGCTTGCCCAACGTCGATCCGGTCTACACCTGGGTCCGTCTGGCGCAGCGCGTGCCGGTCCGGATCGCGATTGATCACGTTCCGGCCGGCGTGCCGCTGGTGTCGGGTCTGACAGCAACTGTAACGATTCGAGACGGCACGGATGGCGAGAGCGCGACGCTCTTGCAAAGAGTCCGCGCCGAACTCGAAACGAGCTTTTTCGGATTGATCGGCAGAGCCTCGGCGCGGCCGGGCTGCATTCCAAACCCGGCGTGAGCCTGCACGACAGCTTTAACGCGGTCAGCCTGTTCGCTGGCGCGCGGGCTGACTGCGTCAACTCGTGTCACCTCGAACGAAGGTAGGCCGCTGCATCCATACAGAGTCGCTCGGTAAGCCAAGGTTCAGTTGATGCAACCACAGCCGTACCCGGAACGACTCGCGTGCAATGGAAGATAGCCTATAGAACTGTAACTCTCCTCGTAACAATTCCCCTTGCGGAGTTCGATCATGAGGAGATTAGCCGTTCTCATCGCTTCTGCCGCGATCATCGCATCTACGGCCCCCTCCGTTGCGGCTGAATGTACCTCAAGCAGGGACGTCGATGCCTTTTGCAAGCGCTGGCCGACTGTTCAGAGCCAGCCGGCCAATGCCGAGAAGGAAACGAGCTGTCGCGCCTACGCCGCCTCATTCTACGAGTCGGTGATGTTGCGGCAAATGGCAGCCAACCGCGTCGATGGCGCGCGGGTCCTGGCCGCGCTCGATTCCGTGATCAACGCTTTCAACGACCTGTTGGCGACGAAGTGCGGCAACTGAGCCTCAATATTCGTGGCCAATGGCAACTCAAGAGGTGCGCAGATGATCCTGTTTTCGCTCATGACCACCTGGATGTGGTTCCAAATATTCGTGGCCTCGCCGCTGTCTACCTCGCGCTGCCTCCTCGAGGACACGAGCTACGCGTGGCTCTCGCTGCTCCCCATTCGATCCAAAGGAGACTGAACGTGACCCAGGTCTACTTCCATTGCTCGAACACGAAGAAGGTGTTCGTCGATCGTCGCGGCGCCTTAGTGGATGATCTCGCTGAGGCGTGCGATCATGCGACCCGCATCGTGCGATCCTTGATCGACGAGCGCAGCCTCGAAGATTGGCGTGACTGGGCCCTGCATGTCAGCGACGAGCAGGGCGGTGAACTGTTTGTTGTTCCCTTCACTTTCGTGCTCGGCAAGTCGCATTGAGGTCGCTATGGCAGTTCATTCACTTACACAAAATGCGCTGTACTGCTCCTTCTGCGGCAAGAGCCAGCACGAGGTTCGCAAGGTCATCGCAGGGCCGACGGCGTTCATCTGCGACGAATGCGTCGAACTCTGCGTGGACATGATCCGTGAGGAGAACAGGTCCTCGCCGGTGGCGTCGCGTGATGGTGTCCCGACCCCGACGGATATCTGCAAGGTCCTTGACGACTATGTGATCGGTCAGAGCCACGCCAAGAAGGTCCTCTCGGTCGCTGTCCACAATCACTACAAGCGGCTCCACCACCAAACCAAGCACAACGACGTCGAGCTCGCGAAATCGAACATCCTGCTGATCGGGCCGACAGGTGCGGGCAAGACGCTGCTGGCGCAGACGCTCGCCCGCATCCTCGACGTGCCGTTCACGATGGCGGATGCCACCACGTTGACCGAGGCGGGCTATGTCGGCGAGGACGTCGAGAGCATCATCCTGAAGCTGCTGCAGGCCGCCGACTACGACGTTGAGCGTGCCCAGCGCGGCATCGTCTATATCGACGAAATCGACAAGATCAGCCGTAAGTCCGAGAATCCGTCGATCACTCGCGACGTATCAGGCGAGGGCGTGCAGCAGGCGCTGCTCAAGATCATCGAAGGCACGGTCGCTTCAGTTCCGCCGAAGGGCGGCCGCAAGCATCCGGAACAGGAGCTTCTGCAGGTGGACACCACCAACATCTTGTTCATCTGCGGTGGTGCGTTCTCGGGGCTGGAGAAAATCATCTCCGCGCGCGGCCGTTCGACCTCGATCGGCTTCGGAGCCCAGGTACTCGCACCGGAAGACCGCCGCACCGGCGAGATCTTCCGCCAGGTCGAACCAGAGGATCTCTCGAAGTACGGGCTGATCCCCGAATTCGTCGGCCGCCTGCCGGTGGTCGCCACGCTCGAGGACCTGGACGAGGCTTCGCTGAAGAAGATCCTCACAGATCCAAAGAACGCGCTGGTGAAGCAATACCAGCGCCTGTTCGAGATGGAGAACATCGAACTGACCTTCGCAGACGAGGCACTTGGCGCGGTTGCGCGCAAGGCGATCGAACGCAAGACCGGCGCGCGCGGCCTGCGCTCGATCCTCGAAAGCATCCTGCTCGAGACCATGTTCGATCTGCCGGGCCTCGAAGCTGTCGAGCAAGTCGTGATCTCGCGCGAAGTGGCGGAGGGGACCGCGCGTCCGCTCTACATCTACGCCGATCGCGTTGATCGTGCAGTGGCAGGCGGCGCGCAATTCAGAAGAGGCTGAAGATGGAAGAATTCTTTCGATTTATCCAAGCGTCTGGGCGCGAACGAAGGCGCCTGATTCAAGAAGCCTGCGCGATTAGCGACAGCGTCATCCCGCCGGCTCGCGTCAGCAAGCAGGACAAGAAGCCGCCGATGGGTCAAGCAATCAGCAACATCAATGCCGGAGTTGTCTCGTGATTAAGATCATTGCGGTGCTTTGCAGCCTGTCTTCTCCGGCGAATTGCCACGAGCAGATCGTCACCACGTCGGATTTCGCCAACGTCTCGGTGCAGTCATGCCTGATGGGCGCGCCGCAGCTTGCCGACTGGATGACGCAGCATCCGGCCGAGCGTCTCGCGGCATGGCGCTGCGTGATCGGCAAACAGGACGGCAGGGGAGCTTAGAGTAGAAGTTGGGTCGTCAGCGGGTTCGGTGGTTCAGATCGAGCTTGATCTTGGTCCAGATTTCCGCAAGTTCTTTGTTGGTGGCTGACCCGAAGCGGGCGGCTGGAGCTCCCCGAAAACTGTCTTGAGCCTCGGCGCAGCAAAATCGAGGAAAGCGCGGACCTTGATCGGCAGAAACCGGTTGGCCGCGTACACGAGATTGACCGGCAGCGGTTCGGGCTGGAATTCATCGAGCAGGGTCGTGAGGTCACCGCGCTTCAGCGCCGCCTGGAAATGATAGGCGAAGGCAGAGGTAATGCCGATGCCGACGCATGCTGCGTCGCAGGCTGCTTCCGCGCTGCCGACCACGAGCCGTGCGCGTACGGGCACCGCGACAGCTGTCTTATCCTTGAAGAATGTCCAGACATCGGGCGACATGAAACCTGCATAGGCGATGCAATCATGCCCGGCGAGTTCGTCCGGCGTGCGCGGTGCTCCGTGGGCTGCGAGGTAGGCTGGACTGGCGCAAACCACGCGACGCGTCGTGCCGACGCGTACCGCAATCAGGGTGCTGTCGGGCAGGGGACCGATGCGTAAGCCAAGGTCGATCTGCTCCTGAAACAGGCTCTGCACGCGGTCGGCGAGCTGCAAGCTCACCTTGATATCCGGGTAGGCCTTGAGGAAATCCGCGAGGATCGGAATGAGGTAAGCGCGGCCAAGTCCCACCGGAGCGGTTACGATCAGCTCTCCGGTCGGCTGAGAATATTCGCCGGATGCCGCGCGCTCGGCCTCGGTTACATCAGCCAAGATCCGCTTGCACGCCGCGAAGTAGGAGCTGCCAGCATCGGTCAGGACCAGCTTGCGGCTTGAACGGTTGAACAGCTTCGTCCGGAGATGGGACTCGAGCTCGGAGGCCTTGCGGCTGACCGTTGCCAGTGGCGTCTTCAGTCGCCGCGCGGCGGCCGACAAGCTGCCAGTCTCGACCACGGCCAAAAAAGTCGACATCGACTCCAGGCGATCCATCGGTCGGTCCCTTCCATTTTGTGGAAAGATAGCTCTCAAAATCAACGCATAGCGTCAAATTTTGGAAGATCATAGGTGTGGACGGCAAAGGAGAACGTCCATGAGCATTACGAGCAAAGGCACTGCCCTGATCACGGGCGCATCCGCTGGCATCGGAGCCATCTATGCCGATCGTTTGGCCAAGCGTGGCTATGACCTGATTCTGGTCGCCCGGGACAAGACCCGTCTCGCCGGCCTGGCGCAGCGCCTGCGCAGCTCGACCGGCCGCTCCGTTGATACGGTCGCAGCCGACCTCAACGACAAGGCGGATCTCGCCAAGGTCGAGGCGACCCTGCGCGCCAACGCGGACATCACGCTCCTGGTCAACAATGCCGGCGTCGGGGCCACAGCGCCGCTGCTCAACGCCGACGTCGCGAAAATGGATGAGATGATCCGTCTCAATGTCGGCGCGCTCACGCGCCTGAGCTATGCCGCAGCCCCGGGCTTCGTCGCCCGTGGCGTCGGCACCATCATCAACATTTCGTCGATCGTCGCGATTTCTCCCGAGACGCTCAATGGCGTTTACGGTGGCAGCAAGGCCTACGTGTTGGCTTTCTCGCTCTCGCTGCATCACGAACTCGCCGAGAAGGGTGTGCACATCCAGGCCGTACTGCCCGGTGCAACCGCGACAGATTTCTGGGACGCCGCCGGCGTGCCGTTGCACCACCTGCCGGCCGCGATCGTGATGTCCGCCGACGACATGGTCGACGCCGCTCTGGCCGGTCTCGACCAGGGTGAGGTTGTCACCATTCCCGCGCTCGCCGACAAGGCCGACTGGGACAGATACGAGGCCGCGCGCCGCGCGATGTCCGGCAAGCTCTCAAGCGCCGTTCCGGCTCCCCGATACGGGGGGACGGCGCATAAGCGGCTTATCGGAAGCAAGCCGCAAAGCTGATGTGCTTATGCGTAACCAAAGAGCCAACGCGCGATGGTGCCGGATCGGCCACGCAAGCTGAGGACTGGAGAAGCTGTGGAGTTCGATTTCGAAAAGATGGGCGCGCCCGAGCGCTACAAATTGCTGCTGGCGACAGTTTTGCCGCGGCCGATCGCATGGGTGACGACGCGTGATGCTGCCGGGGCCATCAACGCCGCGCCGTTCTCGTTCTTCAATGTCTTCGGCAGCGACCCCGCGACCGTTGGTATTGGCATTGGCAGCAAGGGACCGGCTGAGCCAAAGGACACGCGCGCCAATATTCGCAGCAACGAGCAGTTCGTCGTCAATCTGGTGCCGTTCGCACTGGCCGAGCAGATGCGCGTCACGTCGATTGCCTTTCCCAGAGGCGTCGAGGAGCCGAAAGAGGCGGAACTGTCGCTGGCGCCCTCGATGCGGGTCGGCGTTCCCCGTATCGCGGATGCGCCGGTCTCGATGGAGTGCACCTTCATGCAGGAAATCGCGCTCGGCAGCTTCAGCCTGGTGCTCGGCAAGATCCTGATGGTGCATGTCAGGGACGAGGCCGTCACCAACGCGGCGCGCCAGCACGTCGATGCCGAAAAGCTTGACCTGATCGGCCGCATGGAAGGCGGTTGGTACACGCGCACGCGCGAGCGCTTTGAGATGCCAGCGATCGCACTAGAGGATTGGAAGGGAAAGCCATGAACGAGTTGCTCACGAAAGTTCTCGACGCCCACGGCGGCCTGGAGCGCTGCCGTGGCTACAACAAGGTTGAGGCCACGATTGTCAGTGGCGGCGGTTTCTTTGCCTTGAAAGGCGTCCTGCAGGACGCGAATCCGCGCCGCATGACTGTATGGCTGCACGAGGAGCGATCGTCCGTCGCACCTTACGGCGCGGCCGATCAGCGCACGATGTTCACGCCCGACCGGATCGCCATCGAGAAGCTGGACGGCACGGTCGTTGCCGAGCGGCGCATGCCCAGGGATTCATTTGCCGGACACCAGATGCACACGCCCTGGGACCCCCTGCATCGCGCCTATTTCAACGGCGAAGCCCTATGGACCTATCTCGCGACGCCCTTCGCCTTTGCAATGGACGGCTTCCGCGTCGAGGAGATAGCGCCCTGGCAGGAGGGCAAAGAGACCTGGCGAGTGCTGCGGGTTTATTTCCCCGGCTCGATCGAGACGCACTGCCAGATTCAGGATTTCTTCTTTGACGAGACGTTCGAGCTGCGCCGCCACGACTACAGCGTCAATATCGCCGGCGGCTTTCCTGCCGCGCAACTGATGCTCGAATACACCGAGGCCAACGGCATACGCTTGCCGAGCAAGCGGCGTGCCTACACGCGCGGCGCCGACCGACGTCCAATACTGGATATGCTGATGGTAGCGATCGACCTCAGTGAGGTTGCGTTCTCGTAGACAATCTCAGTCGGCCTCGTTCCGACATTCGGACGACAACACGCGCATTTGTTGGTTCGTTACTGCCCGAGGGCTTCAAAGCCGGGGTCAAGCACCCCACATCGCAAAAGGAATGATGAATATAATGCAATAAGAGCCTGCCATGGGCGAGGTTGTTCGTTTTGTCTCAAAATCCGAGCGCGAGCGTATTCGGCTCATTCGTGAAGCCCGCGCGATGTATGACAGCGTCTTTCCGCCGGCTGCTCCCCTCGATGAGCAGAACGACCGGGCGCCAATGGTTCATGCGACCACCGGTGGGGAACTCCTGTCGTGATCAAGATCATTGCGGTGCTCTGCAGTCTGTCCTCACCGGCAAATTGCTACGATCGGACCGTTACCACCTCGGATTTCGCCGCCATATCGGTGCAGTCGTGTCTGATGGGCGCACCGCAGCTGGCCGAATGGATGAGAAAACATCCGGCCGAGCGCCTTGCAGGGTGGCGCTGCGAAGTTGGCAAACGGGAGGGAAGGAGAGCGTGAGGTAGCAAGCAGTTCGCCCGCAAACTCGTCCCTTTACATCGCGCTGGATCTGAGCGCGGGCTTCCGCGAAGCGATCCGCTCGATCAGCCGTTGCTGGATTCCGCCGTCCCGTAGCGAGAAGCACATTTTCCACGATTTGCCGAGATTAGGACTGCTTTACTCGCATCGACGTTCCATGTCGGATACCAGTTACTTCGCGAAGACAGACAGCTTCGCAACTGCTCGGCGCCGGACCTCCGCCGTCCCTTCGCCGACATGCAGCGGCCGGTCCTTCTCCTCCCGGGGTCCGGCCGCCCCTTTTACCGTTTGATGGCGGCAACGCCGGATTGGATGCACGGCGGCTCTCTGGATCGCCCGGTCTGATCGTTGAGCGCAAACTGGCTGGAGATTGGCTGTATGACGTACGATCATTTCTTTTCCACCGCGCTCGCTCGTCTGCACGACGAACGGCGCTACCGCGTGTTTGCCGACCTCGAGCGCATCGCAGGACGTTTCCCGCACGCGATATGGCATTCGCCGGGCGCCCCGCGTCCGGTCGTGATCTGGTGCTCGAACGATTACCTTGGCATGGGCCAACATCCGAAGGTGATCGGTGCCATGGTCGAGACCGCGACCCGCATGGGTGCCGGCGCGGGCGGCACCCGCAACATCTCCGGCACTAATCATCCACTGGTAGAACTGGAGCGGGAACTCGCCGGTTTGCACGACAAGGAGGCCGCGCTGGTCTTCACCTCGGGCTACGTCTCCAACGAGACCGGCATCCCGACCATCGCGAAACTGCTGCCGAACTGTGTGATCCTGTCGGACGCCTGGAACCACAATTCGATGATCGAGGGCGCGCGCCGCGCCGGCGTGGAGAAGAAGATCTGGCGCCACAACGACGTCGGCCACCTCGAAGAACTGCTGGCGGCCGAGGCACCCGAGCGGCCGAAGCTGATCGTATTCGAGGCGCTCTATTCAATGGATGGGGACGTCGCGCCGGTGAACCAAATCTGCGATCTAGCCGAGCGCTACGGCGCCATGACCTATATCGATGAGGTCCATTCTGCCGGCATGTATGGCCCGGCCGGCGCCGGCATCGCGGCGCGGGAAGGGGCCCTGCACCGCATTGACGTCGTCGAGGGCACGCTGGCGAAGGCCTTCGGCTGCCTCGGCGGATACATCGCGGCGAACGCCGACGTCATCGATGCGGTGCGCTCCTACGCGCCGGGATTCATTTTCACCACCGCGCTGCCGCCGGCGGTCTGCGCCGCCGCTACGGCGGCAATCCGCCATCTCAAAGCTTCGCAATGGGAGCGCAACCGCCATCAGGATCGCGCCGCGCGGGTCAAGTCCGTGCTCAACGCCGCCGGCCTGCCGGTCATGCCCAGTGAAACGCACATTGTGCCATTAATGGTGGGTAATCCGGAGAGATGCAAGGAGGCGAGCGATCTCCTGCTCGCCGAGTACGGCATCTATGTTCAGCCGATCAACTATCCGACCGTCCCGCGCGGGACCGAACGGCTGCGCATCACGCCGACGCCCTGTCACGATGATAAGCTGATTGACGAACTGGCTGAAGCGCTGGTCGATGTGTGGGTCAGAATCGGGTTGCCGCTGCGACGCCACGTGCTTGCGGCGGAGTGATCAATTCCCCCTGCATTGGGCATGCTTCGCACTGAGGTCGGTAAACCGGCTGTAGGGGACACATATTAAACGAAGTGAGTGACCAAGACATCTGGAGCGCACAATGAAAAATTTTCTCGCATGTACGATTGCCGCAAGTTGCCTGATGACCCTTGTATCGGCCGCACAAGCCCACTCAGCGTATGACGGGTCTTGGGACCTTCTCTTCGTGACACAGCGAGGCACGTGCGATCCGACTTATAATTTCTCCGTCAACGTCACCGACGGCATCGTCACGCATCCGAACCTTGTGAAGTTCAGGGGCTATGTGGCGCGCTCGGGCGCCGTCCGCGCTTCGGTGAGCGTTCCGGACAAATATGCGTCCGGCTCAGGTCGGCTCTCGGGTAACTCCGGTCGCGGGACGTGGAGCGGCTTTTCGGGAAACGCGCGTTGCTCAGGGTACTGGACCGCCCGGCGGACCTGATAAATTGTCTCCCGCTTGCTTACTCGCCCGAACCGGACAGAGGCGGAGTCTAGGCTCGCGGGCCCATATCTCGCTGTAGAACAAGAACAATTGGTGCAGAACGTGTGACCTTTGCCTTGGGAAGGCAACGCTCCGGCCCCCAAAGGATCTCGGATACGCAATTGGCCAATGGCAAGCACGGGTGTTGGAAGCCCAGCGAGCGCGCGCACGATCTCCGCTTACTCTGTGGTACGCTGCCCCTCGAAACCGCACGATGTTGCTTCTGCGACGTCGATGATCAAAAAATGCCTTTCTGGGCCGTAGCTGAATTGGTAGGTTCTGACTCCGAAAGAACGAAAATGCTTTATCTTTCAATGTGGATTGACTGACAGTCTCTCCGCCATTTGCACAATTTTGCAGGCCAAACTACGATTTCCTACGACAGAGTTCGCCGACTGATCATGCGTCGATCGTGGCGGCCTCTTCCGGCGGCGAGGCGCTAAGCAACATCGCTAACAATATAGGGCGCTCGCCCGGGCTTCATCGCGAGGCTGGTGGTTCTCAGAAAATGGCGGTCATTGAGACCACACATGAGTGTGCCGGATCGGACACGTGCCGAATTGAATGAACGCGGCCGTCCTCGTACACGGCGGCGTTCGCCCGCATCAGTCAATCGACGCGGAGAGAATCCGGAAAGACCCTCTGCTCACGAGCGCGGCGAACTTCCCTTCAATTCCACCTCGAAGCCTTGCCATGGGCCCTTCGGGTGGATAATGGCGCTGTGCGCACGCAAGCCGACTTCAGGCTCAACAACGTGTCAGAATTCCTGGGACGCGTTCCAGCCTGCTGGGCATCGAGAAGATGTCAAGAAATCTGCGGACGGCCCGCTTCGGCCGGGCCGAGCGCGCGGCTCGCCTGCCGAACTTCGTCCAGGAACGCCTTCGCCAGGCGTGACAGTGGTTCGGCCTCCGACCAAAGCATGTGGGCGACTGCCGGCGTCCTGGGTGTGAAAGGCTTGATAACGAGGTCGTGGCTGCCGCCCTGGCGCGGAGAGAACGGATCGACGACGGCAGCGCCGACGCCGGCAGCCGCGAGCACGCAGGCAGTATTGCAGTATCGCACTTCCACGGTCGGCTGGAACGGCGCCCCGGCCTGGGCAAAGCTATCGCGTATGGCTTCGCCCAATCGTGTTCCACGCTCCAGCCCGATGAAGGGCAGGCCGACCAGATCGGAGGCGGAAATCACGGGACGTTCGGCCAGCGGATGCTTCGGCGGCATTACGCAAACCATTTCGCCGGTGTGGACCACCTCATGCGCGATGCCTGGATGATGCGACAGGCCGAGCACGAAGCCAAGTTCGGCGACCCGGCTCGTCACCCCTTCGATAATTCCTTCATAGCGACGGACGTCGAAGAAGACCCTGGTCTGCCGCCGCTGACGCAGGAAGTCCGATAGTGCGGGCGGAATAATGCCGTAGGCGAGCGGCGGGGTCGCCACGATCGAGAGGAGTCCCGAACGGCATTCACGCAGGTCGCGCACCCGATTTTCAAGTTTGGCGTGAAGCGCAAAGATCGCCTCGCTCTCCTTGTAAAGCGCCATCGCCTCTGATGTCGGGAACAGGCGGTTGTTGACCCGTTCGAACAGGGAAAAGCCGGCCTGCGCCTCCATTGCCTTCAGCGCATTGCTGACCGCGGGCTGCGACAGCGCCAGTTCGCCCGCCGCCGCGACTGTGGTTCGATGGCGGATGACTGCACGCAAGATCTCCAACTGGCGAAGGTTCATATAAGTGCCGATTATGGTCTCGCCCGAAATATCATAGCACGGGTGATTGCAATTTGTGGGCCGTTTTCACCTAATTAACGACACAGCGGAGCGTTGACAGAGTGGGCCATCCGCCTCCCGCATAAGCAATTCGCACAGATTGGAGGCAGTATTGGCACGCATACTCCGCGCCGCAGCCGCCCAGATGGGGCCGACGCAGAAAGCGGATTCGCGAGAGCATACGCTTGGCCGGATGCTGGAGCTTCTGGAAACGGCTGCCGCGCGCGACGCGAGTCTGATCGTATTTCCCGAGTTGGCCTTCACCACCTTCTTCCGGCGGTGGTACCTCGAAGACGGCGCGCTATACCAGTATTCCGAGCGCAGCATGCCCAATCCGGCCGTGCAGCGCCTGTTTGATCGTGCTCGGGCGCTTCCCGTCGGATTTTATATCGGCTACGCCGAACAGACTCCTGATGAACGACGCTACAACTGCTCGATCCTGGTCGATTGTGACGGTAAGATCCTTGGTTGCTATCGCAAGGTGCATCTGCCGGGTTCAGTTGAACCGCGCGGCGGCGCGCGCTACCAGCAGCTGGAAAAGCGCTTCTTCGCGTATGGCGACCTTGGATTTCCGGCTTTCCGCGCCGGAGCGGATTGGCGTCACGCGATCATCGGCATGATGATTTGCAACGATCGCCGCTGGCCCGAGGCCTGGCGCGTGCTGGGCTTGCAGGGTGTCGAGTTGGTCTGCGTCGGCTACAATTCGGCGGCCTACGACCCCAACGGCGGCGCCACGGAAGATGCCGCGCTGCGCACCTTCCATTCAAAGCCGGTGACGCAGGCCAATGCCTACATGAACGCGACTTGGGCGATAGCGGTTGCCAAGGCCGGTGACGAGGACGGTTCCGGATTGATCGGCGGCTCTTGCATCGTCGATCCGAATGGCCGCATCGTCGCCGAAGCGGAGACGCTGGCGGATGAAGTCGTCGTCGCTGACCTCGATCTCGACCTTTGTCGCCAGGCAAGGACAAGATGTTCAATTTTGCCGCTCATCGACGGCCCGAGCAGTACTCCGTCATCACTGAACGCGCTGGTGTTATCGAGCCGACCGCGCTCAGTGCGATCGCGACGAATCTTTCGGAAGCACGACGATAGCCGATCCCCGATGTGTACCTCCGCCAGGCCGCCAGGAGCGCTTGTTTCCCGTGGTTCACTGTTGCGGGCAGCGGCCGTCGCGCCGGCACCTAGGCTTCGACGATGCTCCAACGCAACACCAGGTCAAACAACCAGGGAAAACTCATGCGCGTCATCAATGTTGCCGCCGCCCAGATGGGTCCGATCCAGAAGGCCGACAGTCGCGAGGCGGTCGTCAAGCGCATGATCGCGCTGATGGATCAAGCCAAGGCGCGCGGCGCCGACCTGATCGTCTATCCCGAGCTGGCGCTCACCACATTCTTCCCGCGCTGGTACATGACGGACCAGTCCGAAGTCGACCGCTGGTTTGAGCGCGAGATGCCCAATGCGGCGACCATGCCGCTGTTCGAGCGCGCGGCTCTCCACCAGATCGCGATGAACTTCGGCTACGCTGAACTGACGCCGGACGGACACCATTTTAACACCAGCATCCTGACGGACAAGTCCGCCCGGATCGTCGGCAAGTACCGCAAGGTTCATCTGCCCGGTCATGCGGAGTTCGATGCGGAGCGCGCCTTTCAACATTTGGAGAAACGCTACTTCGAGCCCGGCGATCTCGGCTTCAACGTCTGGCGTGAGCTTGACGGGATCCTCGGCATGGCGATCTGCAACGACCGGCGCTGGCCGGAGACCTATCGCGTGATGGGTCTGCAGGGCGTCGAGATGGTGATGATCGGCTACAACACCCCCTCGGTGAACGCCGAAAAGAGCGAGGAGGGACCCGCGAAGCGGCTGTTCCACAACCGCCTCTCCGTGCAGGCAGGCGCCTATCAGAATTCCACATGGGTCGTATGTGTCGCCAAGGCCGGCGTCGAGGATGGTCACCCCTTGATCGGCGGCACGCTGATCGTCAATCCCGACGGCGAGATCGTGGTCGAAGCCAAGACCGAGGAGGACGAACTGCTGGTTCACTCCTGCGATCTCGACGCCACCGCCTTCGGCAAGAGCACGATCTTCAACTTCGCCCAGCATCGCCGCATCGAGCATTACGGCCTCATCACCAGTCGTACCGGCGCACAGCCGCCTCCGGAAAACTGAATGTCGGGCATCGCCTTCAACGCGCTTGATCCGCAGACCCGATACAAGCTGTTGTGCGGGATCGTCGTACCGAGGCCGATTGCGCTGGTCACGACGCTTGACGACAACGGCAAGGTCAATGCCGCGCCGTTCAGCTTCTTCAACGTCTGAACGACTGCGCGGTCGATTTTCCCGCTGGCAGCAGCGAAGTGGAGGCGACGGGGTTGGCCACGCTGCCGTCAATCGACGTCGTCGTGCCCGCGGATTCCGTCGCCCAGCAGATTGAAGCAGAGCACGGCCAGCATCAGCGAAACGGCTGCCGACATCACCCACAATTTCTACGATCTCGGCATCGCGATGGGTGCGATCCAGGTGCCGGGGGACGGCCGTCCGATCGTTCTGATGGCCGATCGTCAATCAACCGGCGGCTATCCGAAGATCGCCACCGTCATCGGTCCCGATCTCGGTCGGCTGGCGCAGGCGAGGGCCGGAACGACGTTCCGCTTCGAGGCGGTATCGATCGAGGAAGCGGTCGCTGCGCGTCGCCAAGAGGCCGCCGCGCTGGCGCGGGGCGCCGAGCCGCTATTGCGTGTGCATCTCAGCCCTGAATTTTTGCTCGGCCTCAATCTGATCGACGGCGTCGTCAGCGTCGATCCTTGCGGATAACGCCCGCATCGACATCACGACCATGTCGAAATTCTTGGCAGGTACCTGACCGGCGCCCGCAAGCCGGTTGTGATTCACGTTGAAAATGCGTCTGTCCGAAAGCCGCTGCTATCCGATCCGGTCCCAACTCAGGTGGACTGCGCTGGCATACCATTTGCACGCAAAATAATCACTCATCATCGGTCCGACCGCCGGTTTGACCTCACCTGTACCGAAACCCGCCGCCGAAGCAGGCGGAGTCGCCGCAACACCCCGACGTTTGGAGAACTTCATGGATCGCAGGACTCTGTTGAAAGGATTGGCCGGGGCAGGCGCCCTGGCGGCGACCGGCGGTGTTTCGATGCCGGCCCTTTCCCAAGGCGCCGCGGCGCGCACCTTGCGCTTCGTGCCTCAGGCCAATCTCGCGAATTTCGATCCGATCTGGGGGACCCAGTACGTGGTGCGCAATGCCGCCGCACTGGTGTGGGACACCCTCTACGGCGTCGACGCGATGCTGCAGCCGCAGCGCCAGATGGTTGAGTCCGAGGAGGTCACCGATGACGGCCTGACCTGGACCTTTCGGCTCCGGTCGGGGCTGAAGTTCCACGACGGCGAGCCGGTGCGCAGCAAGGACGTGATCGCGAGCATCACGCGCTGGGCGGCCCGCGATCCGATGGGGCTCATGATCAAGGCGCTTCAGCAGGAACTGACCGCTGTCGACGACAGGACCTTCAAACTGGTCTTGAAGGAGCCTTATCCGAAGCTGCTCTACGCACTGGGCAAGAACAATACGCCGATCGGCTTCATCATGCCGGAGCGTATCGCGCAGACCGATCCGTTCAAGCAGATCACGGACTATGTCGGCTCGGGACCGATGAAGTTCGCGAAGGCCGAATGGGTGCCCGGCGCCAAGGCGGTGTTCGAGAAATTCACCGACTACGTGCCGCGGCAGGAGAAGGCGTCCTGGCTCGCCGGCGGCAAGCAGATGCTGATCGATCGTCTGGAATGGGTGGTGATCCCGGATCCGGCCACGGCGGCGGCGGCGCTGCAGAACGGCGAGGTCGATTGGTGGGAGAGCCCGATCACCGATCTCGTGCCGGTGCTCAAGAGCAACCGCAACATCAGCGTCGACATCGCCGACCCGCTTGGCAACGTGGGTTCGTTCAGGATGAACCACCTTTACCCGCCCTTCAACGACGTGAGAGCGCGGCGTGCGGTGCTGATGGCGATGAGCCAGGAAGATTACATGCGGGCGCTGGTGGGGGATGACACCTCGCTTTGGAAGCCGCTGCCGGGCTTCTTCACGCCGGGTACGCCACTCTATTCGGAGGCGGGCGGCGAGATACTCAAGGGCAAGCGCGATCTCGACGCGGCCAAGAAGCTGCTGGCCGAGAGCGGTTATTCGGGCCAGCCGGTGACTTGCCTGGTGGCGCAAGATCAACCGATCACCAAGGCGCAGGGCGACGTCACGGCGGATTTGTTGAAGAAACTCGGCATGAATGTCGACTTCGTCGCGACCGATTGGGGCACGGTCGGTTCCCGTCGCGCCCAGAAGACGCCTCCGGGGCAGGGTGGCTGGCAGATGTTCCACACCTGGCACGCCGGCGCCGACTGCATTAACCCCGCCCCCTACAACGCGATTCGCGCCAATGGTGACAAGGCGTGGTTCGGCTGGCCTTCGAGCGATGCCGTGGAAAAGGAAGTCGTGGAATGGTTCGGAGCCAAGAATCTCGATGAAGAGAAGGCGGCGATCAATCGCCTGAACAAGGCGGCACTCGACGACGTGGTCTATGCGCCGACCGGTTTCTTCCTCGGCTATACGGCGTGGCGCAAGAACGTCTCCGGAATCGTGAAGGGGCCGCTGCCGTTCTTCTGGGGCGTGTCGAAGACCGCATGACGGCACGGTAAACCGACATGGTCTCGTATATCCTGCGGCGGATTCTCGCGACGTTGCCCGTGATGGCGATCGTCGCGCTGTTCGTCTTCAGCCTGCTCTACATTGCGCCCGGCGACCCTGCGGTGGTAATCGCCGGCGATCAGGCGAGCCCCGCCGACGTCGAACGGATACGCCAGAGCCTCGGCCTCGACCGGCCGTTCCTGGTGCAGTTCGGGTCCTGGCTCTGGCACATCCTCCACGGCGATCTCGGCACCTCGATCTTCACGAGCCTGCCGGTCTCGACGCTGATTGCGCAGCGCATCGAACCGACACTCTCGCTGATGGTGCTCACTCTGCTGCTGACGATCCTGGTCGCAGTCCCGCTTGGCGTGGTGGCGGCGTGGAAGGCGGGAAGCTGGCTGGACCGCACCATCATGACGTTTGCCGTGTTCGGCTTCTCGCTTCCCGTCTTCGTCGTCGGATACGTGCTCGCCTACGTGTTCGCGCTCAAGTTCGAGTGGCTTCCCGTGCAGGGCTACACGCCGCTCAGCGAAGGCTTCTGGCCGTGGCTGCAGAATCTGATCCTGCCGGCGGTCGCGCTCGGCTGCGTCTACATCGCGCTGATTGCGCGCATTACTCGTGCCTCCATGCTCGAAGTGCTGCAGCAGGACTATATCCGTACCGCCCGCGCCAAGGGCCTTGGAATGCGCAACATCCTGTTCGTTCATGCGCTGAAGAATGCCGCCGTTCCGATTGTGACTGTGATCGGTATCGGCATCGCCCTCTTGATCGGCGGCGCGGTGGTGACTGAAAGCGTGTTCGCGATTCCGGGCCTCGGCCGACTGACGATCGATGCGATCCTGCGGCGCGACTACCCGGTGATCCAGGGCATCGTGCTGCTGTTCAGCTTCCTCTACGTGCTGGTCAATCTGATGGTTGACGTCGTCTACACCCTGGTTGATCCGAGGATCCGCTATTGACCATATCCACCACCAGCACTGCGGCCCTGCCACCGGGCCTGGTTATCGCGCCGCAACTGCCTGAACTGCTGCGGCCGGTGAAGATCCGGCACGGTCTGATCGGTTTTCTCCGCGGTCATCCGACGGTTGCGATCGGCGGCGCATTGCTGCTGTGCCTGATCCTGATCGCGATCTTCGCGCCCTATCTCGGAACCGTCGACCCGACCGCGCTGGCGCCCGCCAAGCGGACCCGCGCGCCCTCGGCGGACTTCTGGTTCGGTACCGACATGCTGGGCCGCGACATCTACTCGCGCGTTCTTTACGGGGCGCGGGTCTCGCTCACCGTCGGCCTTTCGGTGGCGGCTCTCGCCTCGATCGCCGGCCTTGCCATCGGCCTCGTCTCGGGCTTCGTGCGATGGGCGGACGGCATCCTGATGCGGTTCATCGACGGGTTGATGTCGATACCGCCGATCCTGCTCGCGGTCGCGCTGATGGCGTTGACGCGCGGCAGCGTCGGCAACGTCGTCCTGGCCATCACCGTTGCCGAAATTCCGCGCGTGACGCGTCTGGTGCGCGGCGTCGTGCTGTCGCTGCGCGAGCAGCCCTATGTTGACGCCGCCGTCGCATCCGGCACGCGAACGCCGATGATCATCCTGCGCCACATCCTGCCGAACACGCTGGCACCGATGCTGGTCCAGGCCACCTACATCTGCGCCAGCGCCATGATCGTGGAGTCCATCCTCTCCTTCATCGGCGCCGGCACGCCGCCGACGATTCCGTCCTGGGGCAACATCATGGCCGAGGGCAGGGCGCTGTGGCAGGTCAAGCCTTACATCGTGTTCTTTCCCGCAGCGTTCCTCTCCGTCACCGTCCTCGCCGTCAACCTGCTCGGTGACGGTCTGCGTGATGCGCTCGATCCACGCCTGGCCAAGAGCCTGTAGGACAGACGAGGTTTCGATCCGATGGCACTCCTCGAAGTCGAGAAACTGCAGACCCATTTCCGCACTCCCGACGGGATCAACCGCGCCGTCGACGGCGTGTCCTTCCAGGTCGCCGAAGGCGAGACGCTGGCCATCGTCGGTGAATCCGGCTGCGGCAAGTCGGTCACCTCGATGTCGCTGATGCGGCTGATTCCGGAGCCGCCGGGCAGGATCGCGGGCGCTGTCCGTTTCCAGGGCAGGGACCTGCTGCAACTGTCCGAGCGCGAGATGCGCGGCATTCGCGGCAATGACATTTCGATGATCTTCCAGGAGCCGATGTCGAGCCTCAATCCGGTGCTGACCGTCGGTCGCCAGATCGGCGAGACGTTGCGGCTGCATCAAGGACTGGACAAGCAGGCCGCGGAGGCGCGCGCCGTCGAGATGCTCAATCTGGTCGGCATCCCGGAGCCGGCACGGCGCGTGCGCGAATATCCGCATCAACTTTCGGGAGGCATGCGCCAGCGCGTGATGATCGCGATGGCGCTGGCCTGCAATCCAAAGCTCCTGATCGCCGACGAGCCGACCACGGCGCTTGATGTGACGATCCAGGCCCAGATCCTGCAACTGATGCTGGAGCTCAAGCGCCGCGTCGGCGCGGCGATCGTGCTGATCACCCATGATCTCGGCGTGGTCGCCGAGATCGCCGAGCGCGTCATGGTGATGTATGCCGGCCGCAAGGTCGAGGAAGCGCCGGTGGCCGCGCTGTTCCGATCTCCGCGTCATCCGTATACGCAGGGCCTGCTCGGCGCGGTGCCCAGGCTCGGCTCGTCCCTCACCGGCGCGGCGCGACGGCTTGCCGAAATTCCCGGGCAAGTGCCCAACCTCAAGCAGGCGATCGTGGGCTGCGCCTTTGCCGGGCGGTGCGCGCTTGCAACCGATCTCTGTCGTCAGGTCGCGCCGGGCCTCGAAGAGAAGGGGCCCCGCCACATCGCCGCCTGCCATTATGCTGCCAAGGAGGCGGCCGCGGCATGAGTGCTCCGCTGCTCCAGGTCAACGACCTCAAGAAGCATTTTCCGGTTCGCGGCGGCCTGTTCGGCCGCAGCTCCGGCGCGGTCCACGCCGTGGATGGCGTGTCCTTTGAGGTCGGACGCGGCGAGACCCTCTCGCTGGTTGGCGAATCCGGCTGCGGCAAGTCGACGGTCGGCCGCGCCATCCTGCGGCTGTTCGACATCACCGCCGGCCAGGTCGTGCTCGATGGCCAGCGCATCGACGATCTCTCGCCCGGCGGGCTGCATGCCATTCGCCGTCGTTTGCAGGTGGTGTTCCAGGATCCGTTCTCCAGCCTCAATCCGCGGATGCGGGTGCGCGACATCCTGGCCGAGCCGATCCGCAATTTCGGTCTCGCCAAATCCGCCGCCGATCTCGAGGCGCGGGTCGCGGAACTGATGGACACCGTGCGCCTGCCGCATGACGCGCTGAACCGGCGGCCCCATGAATTCTCGGGCGGTCAGCGCCAGCGCATCGGCATCGCCCGCGCGCTTGCGGCTGAGCCGGATCTGATCGTCTGCGACGAGGCGGTGTCGGCGCTCGACGTCTCGGTCAAGGCGCAGATCGTCAATCTGCTGCAGGATCTGCAGCAGCAGTTCGGGCTTGCGTTGCTGTTCATCAGCCACGATCTGGCTGTTGTCGAGCACATGACGCACCGTGTCGCTGTGATGTATCTTGGCAAGATCGTCGAAATGGCGCCGAGCCACAAGATCTTCGCCTCGCCGGGGCATCCCTACACCAGGGCCTTGCTCTCGGCGGTGCCGGTGCCGAAGCCCGGCGCGGTCCGAAACCCAATCGTCCTGAAGGGCGACGTCCCAAGCCCGATCAATCCGCCGAGCGGTTGCCGTTTCAACACCCGGTGCCCGTTCGTCTTCGATCGCTGCAAATCAGAGGAGCCGACACTTCGATCGGCTGGCGGCGGTCAATGGGTGGCGTGTCATCTCGAAACGCTGCCGGAGACGTCGGGCCCTGCCGTATGATCCGTCGGCGTCGCGATGCAGTCGGCCTAGTCTTACGGACGACGCGCATACGAGCCGTTCGAGGGCAACCCCAAGGGCTCTCAGGTGAGTTCCTCAAATGCCGCAAGCGGCGAACGTCCGCGTGGTTGGCGCGTTCGCCGAGAGGGCTGACGAGAAAGTCGAGCGGTCCAGAGCAACGAAGAGAGGTATTTCCGGCGCGGTGGCCAACAGGCTGTGGACTGAAAGCCGGCTAAGCAGCGATTTAGCGAAGTAACGGACCCTTGACTCAAACCCCCGATTCCTTCTCCCTGAGGCGCCCGACGCGTGCCAAGCGACGTCACGTCCGCCAATCCTACCGATCCGTGAGAGCTTTGGACACGACCTCGTGAGGTTCGGAGCGCTGGCTACGGAATTGAGTTTTGTCGGACACAACCCCCTTTCGGCCGTAGCTCCAACGGTGGGTTTTGGTTAGAAAGCTCGAAAGTGCGTTATCATTCAATAGTGATTGACTGATACTCTCTCCGCCGCAAAAGGAAGCTCCTGGGACTACAGGTGAACTTGGTAGTCATAACCCGCGCTAACAATCCAAATTCAGCTGCGTCTTCTATCTACGCAATGGCAGCACCGACCCGAAACTGTCCCGATTTCCTTCGGCCTTTCTGTCTCGCTTGGCAATCTTCTCGACAGCGTCCGCAAGATAATCCGGGTGATGATGACCGTAGGTATTGAGCAGAACGTCAAGCGACATGCCCAAATAGCCCGCCGCCTGCCACGGATCGGCGCCGCGCTGCATCAGCCAGGTTGCTGCCGTATGCCGGAGTGTGTGAGGCGAGACGCCCGCGCCGAGACCGGCCAGTCCGACGGCGGTCTTGAAAGCCGTCTTCACCGAGGTGACGGGTTTTCCGTTGAATTCCACGAAGTGCTTTGCGTGATGGTCGATTTGATGCCACCGCTTAAGATGGGCAAGCAAGCGAGGCGGGATCGGCACCGGCGGTTGCCGCTTGTTGGTCTTTGCGTCACCATGGCGGCGACGGTAATAAATGCCGCGCTCCAAATCGACGAACGCGCGGCCGACCGCCCGAATGGGTGAGGCCGCCGCAATCGCGCCGGCGCGGGAGCCGCTATAAACGCCGATCAAAATGAATCGCGCCAGGTGCCGTAAGGGCCGTTTTCCAGTCGCGACTTTCTGGCCTCTCAGGGGTCCCCGCGCCATTTTCTGCATCTCGCGGTACCGCCAACAGGTCCAGATCAGCTTCGCGGCGTCGGATCTCGTGAGCCACCTATCGCGGGGCTCGCCCTTGGCCGGCAGTGTGATCTTGACGATCCCTCGATGGTAGCCTTCAGCCACATGATGATTGATGGCGGCGCGCAGGTCTTCAAGATCGCGCCTCGCACCTCCCTTGTTGCCGCGCTCCTTGGCGAATTGACGGCACTGCTCGCCGTCGACGTCGGCCAGCATTTTGGCACCCCACCAATCGTTCAGCCGTCCGATCCGCTTCTTGAACTTGCGTATGGCGGGAACTGTCTCTTCGTCATCTCGGGCGACCTTGAACCTTTCGCGGAGCTTGGCGAGCTCGGCATCGAGGTAGATCGACAGCACATCGCCGATCGGGATCGATTCAATGTCCTGGGCCTTGCGCTTGGGGACGTATTTCGAGGCAATGTAATCCTTCAGCGCCTGCTCGGCGGCCTCAATTTCATCTGAAGCGCAGCCTGTGCCGATATCCCGGCCATTGTCTCGGATGATCCACGTTGCTCTGTGGGTGATCCTGCCGGCCTTGTCTCGTCGGGCGGCTTTGAGCTGGAGCCTGGCCCCTTTGCTTCGACGCGGCATAATTCCCTCATTCGCTCAATATGAAATAGTGTCGTGTAGTCCTTACCCGCGATGCGCTCGATGACGAGCCGCCCGCGAGCGTTTTCTCGGCGTAATCCGGAAGCGGTCATCGAACCATCCGGGAACGCCACGGCTGCTGCCACAGAAAGCCGGAGAGGGTCGTGCGGGCCAATGTTCTCCCGGCGTTTTGAGAAATCGACCATGTTAGCGAGAGCGCAATATGCGAAGCACTAACGAAGATCGGATTTCACGCGGACGCCATTGCTCCTTTTCTGGTTCGCTGAAGCGTGTGCTTGCCTTGAATAGCCGGACGAGGATTGGACCCGTTGGTGCTCGCCCGCAATGATCAGGAAGACCGCGCCGCTCAACGCAACCGCCAGAAGGCGTTCTTCCACGCGAGCTAGACGTCTCGAGGTCATCGGTGCCCATCGGCACATACAATCGGCTCGTGGACGGCAGCTCAATTGCGACAAGCGACAGTTTGGGCAGGCTAGGGCGGCTGCGAAGAATGCTTGGGGCAGGCGCGCCAACATTGTCCTAGATGCGGATATCGATCACTTTCGCGATATGCTCCATCCGCTCTTGGGGCCAACACTGCTCCGACTGGGTGATGCTTGCTCCTTATTCACGCGCGCGAAGTCAGCTAAGTCGGATCGTAGCCATGTCGTTCTGTGAGCCAAGGAGTTGAGTGTTATAGTTGTCTTCCTAAGACCGCTTGGCCTCCGACTTATGTGCCTCGCGCGATTTTAACGGGCTGAGTGTCTCGCCGATACTGGTAGATTTGACAGGTTGTGCATTGGCCTGACGCGCCGCCTGAGACGCTCGGTTCGGAGTCTCCGATGCGGTCAGCGTCCATCCTTGGCTCCTCCGTGGACGATTTCCCTGCTTATGGACGTGACGACCTATGGGAGGCGCTTCGCCATCTGAAACCCTCGCCAGCCCCTTTTTTCCCCGCCGGCAAGCCGTCTCCTCGCGATCGCTCCGCTGCAAAAAAGCCGCTCCCTCGGGTGCGCCGCTGCGCTTCGCCCCGGCGGATTCAATGGCGTTTCGCTTCCCATGACGGTCTCGCCAACGCAGGGGATCGGCCCGCGGCAATGAAGGAGACAGACCATGACTGCAATCGGATTCGTCACTCGCACGGACAACGGCGGCTACAGGGGCGAGCTCAAGACCTTGTCGATCCGCGCCCACATCGACATCATTCCCAACAGCGGCAAGTCGACTGAGGTTCAGCCGGATTTCCGCATCCTCGACCAGGGTGTCGAGATCGGAGCCGGCTGGATCCGGCGCGGCGAGAGCAGCGGCAAGGACTACGTCAGCCTGTCACTTGCGGCACCTGAACTCGGGTCTCGCAAGCTCTACGCCAACCTTGGCCGAGCCGTCGGCTTGGGCGATGACAACGGCTTCTTCCTGATCTGGAATCCCGGTGACTAGCTGTCGGTCCTGGCCTCCCGCACCTCACGCGGGAGCCTTTCTCCAGGCACCAGTTTTTGACCGTCGCGTTTCGCGCGCGCACTGTCGAACACGGAACGGCACTCGATCTTTGTGCGTTGGAGCAAAAGCACGAACAACGAGCGACGAGACTGTTCTCCTGTGCGCCGTTGTCTAAGGGAGGCTTGAGGGGTACTGCCCGTCACCCCGCAAAATCCGCGAAGTCTCGAGATTCATGCCGCCATCGATCCGCGCCTGGGGCGAGGCGTCGTATTGCTGTTTGGCGGGCCTGTCGAGGCGCCTGGAAGAGCTGCACGGCTTGACCTGAACTGGTCGGTTCGTGTCGATAGGGAGCACCGTCTTGTGAGATATCCGCTTCAGGGCCAGGTTTGAGCGAATGCTCGAAACGCCGGTTATGCGCGAGAGCTTGTTTACGATGAGATCCTCAAGAGCCTCGATATCAGACACCATAACGCGGAGAAGATAATCGTTGTCCCCGGTCATCAGGTAGCATTCCATCACCTCGCCAAGGCGATCGATTGAACGCGTAAAGCTCTCGAGTGATGGCTGGGCCTGCCTTTCAAGCTTTACTTGTATGAATGCCGTAACGCCGATGCCGAGAACTGCGGGATCCAGCACCGCAATTCGCCGGTCAATGACCCCGAGTTTTTCGAGCGTTCGAACTCGAGCGAGACACGGAGACGGTGAGAGATTGACACGGGAAGCGAGTTCAACGTTGGTCAAACTTGCGTTCTGCTGCAGTTCATTCAAGATCTTTATGTCGATCCTGTCCAAAGCCGTCGTCGTCATTTCGTTCTCCCATGGGCAAGCATTCGTCGTCCCATCGAGGCCCGGCCCCTTGCGTTATTTCGCGTGGTGACATCTCGATGAAACAAATGCTATCCCTCGCCCGGGCATGTAGAATTTCGATAAAATGACGACTTGTATCGAAAAACGGTCAATCTGATCTTGCCGCCCGAACATGCGGCTTGCGCGCCGGTGCCTGCTGCCGTCGTGATGAGCAACGCGATTGCAATCTGTGCACTGATTTGGTCGCGGGAACTGAACCTGTGTCCTGCCGAGCCCGCGATCGGGGGGGCCGGCTTTGTAGTCGGCGGCCTAGCCGGGTAATTGATAGGGCAGTATGTCCCTCCGATCGCGGTCTATTCTCAATCTGCTCTTGAGCGGCGGGATCGCGCGTTGAGAACAGTTGGTCCGCTCGCAGATTCGACAAGAAATTCCGATCGGATCGTAAGTGCCTTTGCTTGTCAGGTCGAGCCCGTCTGCATACACGAAATCCTTTGCATAGGAGACCTCGCATCCCAGCGCGATGGCATAGCGCGGACGAGGAGAGCCGAAGCCGCCCCGGCCTTTCGAAAGTTCGGTTGCGATGCAGAGAAATCGGATGCCGTCCGGTGTCTCGGCGAGTTGCCGAATGATTTGGCTTGGAGCCTCGAATGCCTGGTGCGCATTCCAGAGCGGGCAGGCGGCTCCGTAGCGTGCAAATTGCAGTTTTGCCGCGCTGTGGCGTTTGGTGATGTTCCCGGCGCGGTCCAATCGGGCGAAGAAAACGGGTACACCCTTCGAGCCTTGCCGTTGAAGCGTAGACAGGCGATGAGCAACCTGCTCCAGGCTTGCGCCGAACCTGGTCGCGAGCAATTCGAGATCGTGCCGCAGCTCTCGAGCGGATTGCAGGAATCGTTGGTACGGTAGAACGAGAGCGCCCGCAAAATAGTTTCGCAATCCGGCCGCGCAAACGTTTCGGGCATCGACTGATCGAAATGTCGCTCGATCTGCAATCTGATCAATCCGATCTTCTTGTTCAAGAGCCGCGATTTGCAGGGCAATCTGGAAGGTTCGGGTTGGTGTCGGCAGATATTGGCTCAGAAACAGCGTGCGCGATGCGCGATCGAATTGTCGCAATGAAGTCTCATTGGGACCGCTGTGGCGTATCTGCACGCCATGTTTCGATTCCAGGTAGCTGATCAACGCGGTCGTCGCGTTGCTGTCGGGAATATTCAGCCGGTCGGCAACAGCCTCGGCCGCTGTATCCAACTCATGGACGTAATTGTCGACCAGGTGAAAGAAATCGCGAACTTCCTCATAAGCCGTCGGTTCTCCCGCCAGGTTGGCGATCTGGCCATCCAGGCTGGCGAGCTGCTCGCTGTTGCGCCGATATGCCTGGTGCGCGTTGAGGAGCGCTTGAGCAAAACCGGGAGCGTTCTGAACCACCAGTTTCAACTCTTGTATGCTGGGCGTATAGGAGGCGAAGATCGGATCAGCCAACGATTCGGCCAGCATCGAAATGACCTTGTCGCTGTCGTTGAGCGACAAAGAGCTCAGGTCGACCTGAAATTTTTCGGCAAGCAGCACCAGTACTGAGGCCGAGACCGGCCGCTGATTGTTCTCGATCTGGTTCAGGTAACTGAGCGAGATTCCCAGTCGCTCCGCGAACGCCGCCTGGGTGAGCATTTTGCTCTCCCTTACCTCGCGGAACCTGCGGCCGATATAGAGCTTCCCTGCCATTTGCAACTTCGCAATTTACTGTTTGCAATTATGTAACATGTGCAAATGTGCGTCTTCAAGCCTTCTCAGGACCCGGATCGCTTGTATATGGCGCGGTAAGGCCTGCTCGCGGACCCACCGGGGGTGTTGTGTGATCTCCACGATTGAAGCTCTTGAAGAGCGGCGCGCCGGCGCAAGACGCGGCGGCGGCGAAAAGCGCATCGAGGCGCAGCACGCCCGCGGCAAGCTGACCGCCCGCGAGCGGATCGAGCTTTTGCTGGACAAGGGCTCGTTCGAGGAATTCGACATGTTCGTCGAGCACCGCTCGATCGAATTCGGCATGGAGAAGACCAGGATCCCCGGCGACGGTGTCGTCACCGGTTGGGGCACGGTCAACGGCCGCAAGACGTTCGTCTTTGCCAAGGATTTTACGGTGTTCGGCGGCTCGCTTTCCGAAACCCACGCGCTGAAAATCACGAAACTGCAGGACATGGCGATGAAGGCGAGGGCGCCGATCATCGGCCTCTATGACGCCGGCGGCGCGCGTATCCAGGAGGGCGTCGCGGCGCTGGCGGGCTATTCCTATGTGTTCCGCCGCAACGTGCAGGCCTCGGGCGTGATCCCGCAGATCTCCGTCATCATGGGCCCCTGCGCCGGCGGCGACGTCTATTCGCCCGCGATGACCGACTTCATCTTCATGGTGAAGAACACCAGCTACATGTTCGTCACCGGCCCCGACGTGGTGAAGACCGTCACCAACGAGGTGGTGACCGCCGAGGAACTCGGCGGCGCCTCGGTGCATGCCACGCGCTCCTCGATCGCCGACGGCGCGTTCGAGAACGACGTCGACGCGCTGCTGCAGATGCGCCGCCTGATCGACTTCCTGCCCTCGAACAACAGCGACGGCGTGCCGGAATGGCCGAGCTTCGACGATATCGGCCGGGTCGACATGTCGCTCGACACGCTGATCCCCGACAATCCGAACAAGCCCTACGACATGAAGGAATTGATCCTCAAGGTCGTCGACGAGGGCGACTTCTTCGAGATCTCGGAGACCTTTGCGAAAAACATCGTCACCGGCTTCGGCCGCATCGCCGGCCGCACCGTCGGCTTCGTCGCCAACCAGCCGATGGTGCTGGCGGGCGTGCTCGACAGCGACGCCTCACGCAAGGCCGCGCGCTTCGTCCGGTTCTGCGATGCCTTCAACATCCCGATCGTCACCTTCGTCGACGTGCCGGGCTTCCTGCCGGGCACGAGCCAAGAATATGGCGGCCTGATCAAGCACGGCGCAAAGCTGCTGTTCGCCTATTCGCAGTGCACGGTGCCGCTCGTCACCATCATCACCCGCAAGGCCTATGGCGGCGCCTTCGACGTGATGGCGTCGAAGGAAATCGGCGCCGACATGAACTACGCCTGGCCGACCGCGCAGATCGCCGTGATGGGCGCCAAGGGCGCGGTGGAGATCATCTTCCGCTCTGACATCGGCGACCCCGACAAGATCGCCGTGCGCACCAAGGAATATGAAGATCGCTTCCTGTCGCCCTTCATCGCCGCTGAACGCGGCTACATCGACGACGTCATCATGCCGCATTCGACCCGCCGCCGGATCGCGCGGGCGCTGGCGATGCTGAAGGACAAGAAGGTCGAGATCCCCGCGAAGAAGCACGACAATCTGCCCCTGTGACCATGTTCAAGAAAATCCTGATCGCCAACCGCGGCGAGATCGCCTGCCGGGTCATCAAGACTGCGCGCCGTATGGGGATTGAGACGGTCGCCGTCTATTCCGAGGCCGACCGCGACGCGCTGCATGTCGAGATGGCCGATGAGGCCGTGCTGATCGGACCGCCCGCCGCGGCCGAGAGCTATCTTTTGATCGACAAGATCGTCGAGGCCTGCCGCAAGACCGGCGCGCAGGCGGTGCATCCCGGTTACGGCTTCCTGTCCGAGCGCGAGGCGTTTCCGCGCGCGCTGGAAGCCGCCGGCATCGTCTTCATCGGTCCGAACCCCGGCGCCATCGCCGCGATGGGCGACAAGATCGAATCCAAGAAGGCCGCGGCGAAGGCGAAGGTTTCGACCGTGCCGGGTCATCTCGGGGTCATCGAGGACGACAAGCACGCCGTCCAGATCGCCGACGAGATCGGCTACCCCGTGATGATCAAGGCCTCCGCCGGCGGCGGCGGCAAGGGCATGCGCATCGCGCATTCGAAGGCGGAGGTCGCCGAAGGCTTCAACCTCGCCAAGGCCGAGGCGAAGTCGTCGTTCGGCGACGACCGCGTCTTCATCGAGAAATTCATCGTCGATCCCCGGCACATCGAGATCCAGGTGCTCGGCGACAAGCATGGCAATGTGATCTATCTCGGCGAGCGCGAGTGCTCGATCCAGCGCCGCAACCAGAAGGTCATCGAGGAGGCGCCGTCGCCGCTGCTCGACGAGACCACCCGCCGCAAGATGGGCGAGCAGGCCGTCGCGCTGGCGAAGGCCGTGAACTACGATTCGGCCGGCACCGTGGAATT